>CANRMO010000038.1 GCA_947631755.1 uncultured Lachnospiraceae bacterium
AGACAACGTGTTTGTTTCCACATGCAGCATTGACGCAAAAGACAAAAAAGTATTGAACTTCGATGACAATAGCACTATGAAACTAAAGGGATTTGCGCATGGACAGACATTTGAATTTATCGAATGTGGTGGCGAAACATACATGCTGATGGGGGCTAATGTGAGAAAGGAATTCTCGCAGTCATTGGCACTGGTTAAATATAAGGCAAAAGCAACAGTATCTTACAAAAGTAAGTTTGTAAAAAGGCTCACCAAACTGGCATATGCTAATCAAAAACGAAAATATTTTGCCAGAGTGGGGAGGATTGATGCCGCACTGTCAGCAGATAACAGAACATTGTGTGTCTGGTTTGCCAATGATCTGTATGGAGAGGACAAACCCGGCATAAAAATTTCAAAAGTACAGATTGCGTGTTTTCAGATGGATAAGATTATTAAATATTTAGAGAATAACAAAGTGAGGACACTCTCGTTTCAATCCATGAAGAAGACATGGTGTAACTATAGCTGTGAGCAAAATAAAAAAAATAGGATTATCCGGCCGTATAACTCGAATCAGGGAATTGAAGTGTCGAATACTTATAAAGGGAAAAATGCAAAGAATAAAATGGTAAACAAAAATAAAGTATATTTTTCATCCGGCGATGAAAGCAAGAAAAAACCGTTGATAATTTGCATGATGACTTTATATAAAAAAAGCAAATCCGATTTGAAAAAAAATGGAAGTTTCCGGACACAGATGCGTGTTATACCTAACAAAGTCAGCTTTAAGAAAAGGGAAATGGAAGGATTACATATGTATGGCGGGGATATTTTCTTTTTGGTGGCGCCAAATAACGGAAAGGGAAATCCCACAAATAAATCCAAGCAGTATATATGTTCCATTCCGAAAACGTATATGAATGAAAAAAATTATACGAAAAGGGGGTAAAAAATGAATCTGTATAATAAAATAGTCAGCATTGTCCTGGTGTTTTCTATTTTCTCTGCTTCTGCGGCGCCGTTATGCCGTGCTGCAGAAGTGAAAGGAACATGTGGGTCAGACTGTACTTATACACTGTCGGATGACGGTGTGCTCACTATTAGCGGGACAGGGACAATAACAAAAAAATTTAACGAAGATGACCAGATTAAAGAAAAAATTAAAAAGGTTATTATAGAAGAGGGAATTGAAAAGATCGGGGAAGAATGTTTTGCGGATTTGACATATCAAAAGATGGACATATCCTTGCCCGGTTCATTGTCAGAGATTGGGAAGTATGCGTTCCAATATTTTTGGGCATCGGATATCCAATTTCCAGGGAATCTGAAAAAAATAGACGATTATGCATTTGTAGATAATTATTTAGAGCGCATCATACTGCCGGACTCATTAGAAGAATTAGGGATCTATGCGTTTGCTGGCGGCAAATATATAAAAGAAGTCCGCTTCCCATCCCATCTGGCTACAATACCAGCGGTTTGTTTTGCAGAATGTGCAAGCCTTAAAACAATTGTATGGCCACAGGACGTAAAAAAAATAGATGTGCGAGCTTTTGAAAATTGTAATTTTGAAAGTTTCAAGATACCAGACACAGTAGAAAGTGTAGGGATTGATGCTTTTTGGCACTGCGACCGCTTAAAAACGATTACGATAGGGAAGTCAGCAAAGAAAATATCGAAGAAGTTTGTTTCGAGCTGTTATTCCTTAAAAAAGATCGTGAATCTTTCCAAAGCTACTATTCCGCTTGACACATTAAAGGGGAAAAGAAACTGGTATGTGGGAAAGAAAAAGGTTACGAAATTAAAACCTGGGAAGACCGCTAAAGCAATTTATCAGAAATATAAGATAAAGTATATATTAAATGGGGGAAAAATAAAAGGGAAAAGACCAAAGACATATACCTACCGCCAAAAAACAAAGCTGCCTGCGAAAGCAACGCAAAAAGGCTACGCTTTTCTGGGCTGGTTTATCTCTGCAAAAAATGACTGGGAATGTTTTCTTGAATATATACCGGCAAAACTATATGGCACGCTTAAAGCAGAAGCGATATTCAAAAAATATAAGGTGACTTCTTCAGGGGGAAGAATAAAGGTGACAGTGAAAGATAAGACTTATGGGAAGAAAGGTTATGAAAAGGAAAATGATGCTTACTTTTACCGGTATTCTGAGAATAAGGACATGTCAAATGCTGCGGTTGTTGTTTTCACCGCTCCTTATGGAAAAGGGCTGTCAGATAAATTGGAAAAAGGGAAAACCTATTATGTTGAGATCACAAAGTATTTTCCTCTTTATATGGAGGACAGCGAGGATTATGAAGAACCATTCTGCGGCTGGCATTGTAAAAGGAAAGTTAAAATAAAATGATAAGGGAATAAGCAGTCAAAGGTTGAACATACATAATGCCAATTTGGTCTGCATAAGCCTGTGTGTAATAAAGGAAATAATTGACTTATTTTGTTAATTGATGTAGTATATCTATAACGAAATGTAGTTAGCAATTGAATTTTATAAGTTTAATGTAAAGGTTTCATTTGTGCCGCCAACTGAAGGGCGGTGGAGTGGAGATTTTTATGAATACTGTGAGAAAGAAAAAATTAGTAGTTTTAGTTATACTGCTGGCAATGTTGTCCAACATTTTTTGGGACAGTCAAGTTCCTGTGCATGCTTTTGAACTTAGAGAGGGGGACATTATTGAAGATGATGAGCTTTATGCAGATATAGAGTTTGATGAACCTGAGCCTGATGACGATGATGATGATAATGAGGCAGATAATGATGATATCGATGATGATGCGCCGGATATGTTAGAAGGGAATAATATCAACGCGAAATTTAAGATTGTAAATTCCTGGCAGGATCATTGTAATGTAGAGGTAACCATTGAAAACAGCTTAGATGAAAAGATAAAAGATTGGAAAGTACGGTTTGATATGGAGGCCGAGGTGGAAAATATCTGGAATGCCAAAGTGGCTGAAAAAGATAATTCTACTTATATAATTCAAAATGTGAATTGGAATCAGGATATTGAAGCTGGCCAGTCGGTTACATTTGGAATGATCTTGAAATGTGCTTCTGATATAGAATTTCCGGACAAGGTATTTCTTATACAAAAAAGCGCTGAAGTTTTAGATGAATATGAAGTTGCTTGCAAGGAGCAAAACCGTCAGAACGGAAATAAGGTCAAAGGAGAAATAACAGTTAAAAATTCTGATAAGACATATTTTGTAGCATGTATTAACTATTATATCTTATCCTCAAAAAGTCAGCAAACCCTTGAAGATGCCAAATTTGTAGCAAGTGAGTTTGCCCTTATGCTTTCCCTTGTATTATATCCTATTCCCTCATATTGTGAACTTATCTTTTAATCCGGAGTATTGTAATGTTTGATTCATCATACAGTGATTCAATAAAGCTAAAAGTTGAAGGAGTGGATTAAAATGAGGAAGAAGTTAAAAAAGGGGTTAATAAATATTGTTAGGGCTATCCGTCAGATAGGATAGGGGTATGACAATGGCCGTGGGCGTATATTGTCAAGAGAAAAAAGCGAAACCATGTATGATTTTTCAAAGTATCCATATAATAAGACCGTTCGGTAGTACGGGGCTTTTGGCAGAAAAGCCTCAAAAAGAAAGTGCGGATGGAGGCAGGTTATGGATCAGAATATGAAAATGAGCAGCGATGCGACCGAGAGGGAATATTATGAACATCTGACGGAAGAGGAAAAAGAAAAATACCGGAATATGACGCCGGAACAGAAACGAAGAGTATTGACAGAAAACAAACTGGAGTACCAGGAGAGTGTAACCTGGGAGGAAAATGCCGGGATGAACCAGCTGACAGACCGTATTGAGGGGCACAGCTTCCAGGGGTGATCGATAGAAGAGAGGACAGTTTCCAAGGCTGCCCTCTCTGTTTTTGTGACAAAAGAGCTAAAATAGAGATGCATGGGAATGTAAGAATATTATGGAAATGCCGGCTAGACTGTGTTATACTTGAGTAATGATAGGGAAAAAGTTTGAATGCAGTTGTTGAGGAAGCTATTGGGAATATTGTTGGTGTATAAGAAAATGAAATGCCGAGAGAACAATAGAAATAAGTGTGGAGGGAATCATGAGAGATAAAGAGAAAAAGAATATCAGGAGCTTGCTGATTGTATGGATAGTATTAGTTCTGTTTGTGGGTGCGCTGGCAGGCGCTGGGATTTTTCTGTGGTTTCACAGAGGAGCAGGCACAGCCGCTGCGGGGGAAACTGCGCTGGAATCGGCCGCTTCTGCCGAAAATAATTATAATACAGTATGCGATGTAGAGTTTCACATTAAAGAGGAAGAATGTACGGAAGATGAGATCCGGGAGACGGAGAAGATTTTAGAAAAAAGGGCGGAAAGACTCGGCATATCCCTGGTGGCTGAGCCGGGACAGGGCGGAACGATCCACGCAAAAGCACAGGGAAAGGATCTGGAAGAAGAGGTGTTGAAAGGACTCGCCAGAGGTGGAAAAGTGGAGTTTGTACTGTATGAAAATTTGACTGGGGAGGACGGGGCAGCCAGACCGTCAGAGGGGGAGGATGTTCAATATGGGGAAAACGATGTAGTGTTAGATCATGCGGATATAAGCGAGGTGTCGGTAGATTCTGCGCAGGCGGATAAAAAAACAGAGTGGAGTGTGAGAATTGTCTTTACAGAGGAAGGGACGCAGAAGTTTGCTATCCTGACAGAGCGCCATATTGACGAACCATTGGCAATCGTGATTGATGGCAAGTTGTTTTCCACACCGGTAATCAGGGCCAAAATAGAGGGGGGAGAGTGTATAATCAACGGCAATGTTTCAGAGAGTGAAGCTAAGCTTCTGACCGTCGCGCTGTCAATGAAACCGCTCCCACTGGCTCTCACCGCAGAAGTAGGAGCGATTAGGCAAAAATAAAGCAAACGGATTTTAACCATGTGATAAGGGAGGAATATGTTGTGTTAAGAATAAAACCTCAGGGGAAACAAAAGGAAGTATTGGCACTGCCGGCGAAAGGACATATTATTGTTCTTGGTACAGCGGGTGCGGGAAAGACAACGATCGCACTACTGAGGGCAATAAACCTTGCAAACCTGCCGGGAGATGAGAGGGTGCTTGTTGTTACGTTTAATGGCGCTCTGGTTAAATATATGCAGGGTATCAGCAAGTTTAAGTCCCCAAAGCTGACAATTGAAAAATATCATAAGTTTGCGATGGGATATCTGGCCAGCAGGGGGAAGATGCCAAAAGGGAAAGCCGTGCTGGACGACAAAAGAAAATATATTCAGATGGCGCTGGACGAGTGCCGGGAAGAACACCCGGGAACATTTACATTAAAACGATCTGTGGATTTTTTTGTGGAGGAAATTGGATTTATACAAAAGTTTGGGTTTAAAACCTATGATGAGTACTATCAGGCGGAGCGGATTGGAAGAGGTTCTGCCAATATCAAAAGAGATAATCGAAGATGGATTTATGATGTGTATGAGAAATACATGGATCTGCGAAAAAAAGATGGTTATACATATGACTGGGATGATCTGGCGTTTTATGTTTATGAGGAGTTAAAAAGAGACAGTGATCCCCGCAGGTACACACATATCATTGTGGATGAGGGGCAGGATTTTTCGCCAATGATGATCCGGTCGCTTGTCCATGCGGCTGCCCCGGATGGATCGTTTACATTTATGGGTGATGTGGCACAGCAGATATATGGTAATCGTCTGTCGTGGCGTGATTCGGGAATAAGGACGGAGAAAATATGGCGTTTTGGAATTAATTACAGAAACCCGGAAACGATTTTGTCGTTTGCGAGAGATATAACAGAGAGCGGTTATTGGATAAAAGATGGTGATATGGTGGATTCCAGTGCACAGGCCGCAGAGGGCCCTAAGCCGCTTCTTGTGAGATTTCAGGATTGGAAAAGCGAATTTCAATGGGTGGTACAGCAGGCTATTTCCGTTTCACAGACAACGTCTGTTGTTATTGTCTGTAAGAGAAGGAGGATAATCGATTTATTTATGGATGAATTTAAAAGGCAGGGTGTCAGGGTGAAGGAGGTAAATAAAAATACCCCTGCTTTTGCAGATACAGAAATGATATATGTGAGTACATTCCATGCGGCCAAAGGACTGGAATTTGAATATGTTTTTATCCCTTTCCTGTCTGAAACTACGTTTCCTGATAAAAAAAGTTTTGACGGATCGCAGGAGAAAGAGGATGTGTATGCGAATGAACTGAGACTTTTGTATGTGGCAGTGACCAGATCCAGATATGGGCTTTTTATGTCTTATCACGATAAGTTGTCACCACTGTTTCCAAAAGAGTCAGAAAATTATGAGATAGAAGAACTGTAAGAAAAGATCCCGCAGAATGAGGAGGGCACAATGAATTCACATGAGTATTTACTTTCCCGGGGGAGCACCCGTCTCTGCCATTTTACAAAACTTCAGAACTTAACCCATATCCTATCGACGGAAGAGGGGATTTTAGCGAGCAGCTCAATACGTTCTGACACGAAAAATGTGACAGATACCGAGAGATATGACGGAGAATTAGAATATATCTGCTGTTCTGTTGAGTATCCAAATTCCTGGTTTTTGAGAAGAGCCAGACAGGATAACAGGGATGTTATTTTTCGGGAATGGTGCGTGATGTACATTGATCTGGGTATATTGGATGTGCGGGAGGCGAAGATATGCCCGTGTAATGCGAGCACTGGCCGGGGGCGCTACATAAAAGGGATTGACCAGATTGAGGAGTTATTTGCGAATCCGTCTATAGGAAAGCGGGAAATTTCCCGCAGTAATAGGATGCTTCAGGCCTGCCCGACAGACGGGCAGGCGGAAATATTGATAAAAGACAATATCCCAAGAGATAAGATCATTGGTATCGCTGTGGGGGATGAGGAGAGTGCAAAAATAGTTAATGCAATGATGAAAACATTGGGGATGGAACCTTTGCCGGTTTTTAAAGCGCCTGAAATTTTAACGCCACAGTGGCGTGAAATCGTTGAGCAGGGAAACCGGCCGCGTGAGATAGAATGTGTATGGGAGGAGGAGTAATGATGTCTGCAATACCTTCAAAAACTGAAAAATGTAAGGGGGCGATGCTCGCATCTGCAATTGGGGACGCATTGGGGTGGCCGAATGAAGTGCGCGCAAAAAATACAGCAAGAAATTCGGATATAAAAAATACTTTTATTGAATGGAACCGGCGATGCGGGAGGCCGAACTGGCACAGTGAGAGGATCCTGCCGGGGGAATACAGCGATGACACACAAATGATCTTATGTGTTGCCAGAAGTATCATTGCAGAAGACTGGGAGACTATTTTCTGTAAAAATGAGCTGCCGTATTGGCTCCGTTATGAGCGCGGGGGCGGAGGTGCTTTGCTGAGGGCGGCAAAAGAGTATGAGAAAGGGAATGTGGCATGGAAATCCGGCTATAAGAAAAAATATTTTGATGCGGGTGGGAACGGTGCGGTTATGCGTATTCTTCCACATGTTATAAGATGTACGGACGGGGGCGGCCTGGAGGAACTTATGAGGGACGTTGTGAGAGATTGTATCATTACTCACGGGCATCCCAGGGCAATTCTGGGGGCGACCTGTTATGCGTATGCGCTATATTATCTGTTAAATAAAGATACGGTGCTGGCGTACGGGGAATTGGTGGACGTGGTTCTTGACGGAGAAAAAGTGTGGGGCAGGATACCAGAGGATGCCTCCCTTGATGAGTGGAGAGAAGCTGCGAAGAGCTGTGCAGGCTATGGCTATAGTGATGAATGGAACCGCACTCGGAATGGAATGCTGGATCAGCTTAACTATATAAAAGATTCTTTGAAAAAGGGACTGTTGATAGAAGACAATAAAGTTCTGACTAAATTAGAATGTTTTAGCAAAGTCAATGGAGCCGGGGATGTGGCAGTCCTGACGGCCATCTATCTCGCTTCAAAATATGCAAATAACCCGGTAATGGGAATTAGGATTCCGGCCTTTTCTTTTGGGGGTGATACGGACACAATAGCGTCGATAGCGGGCGGGCTTCTTGGGATGCTGTCGGGGAGTGAATGGATACCGGCGGAGTGGAGACTCGTACAAGATTATGATTGTATTATCCAGGTGACGGAACTTCTCCTCTCAGAAAAAATGAGAGAGGCTACAAAGGAATTAGTATCGGCAATGAAAACGAAATACAATGACTGGATCAGTACACCCATTGGGAAAATGCGTTTTATTGATGATGAGATTTTGGAGAGTGGGAAAAATGTTATTGTTAAAATCAGTAAGTGGCAGTCCATATTGGGACAGACATTTTATTTCAAAAAATATATAAAAAGAAGTGACGTTATAAAGAAAGGAAATGACAAGAAAAGAGAGGAAGATAGGAGAGTTACACAGTGTATCTTAACCTCAGACAGCATAAATAAACTGTTGGAAAAACCAGAATTACAAAAAATAACATTCAAGAAAGTGTTAAGGGTTTTGAATGCTCTTCTGTTGGGAACAGACAGCGGGGAGGATATAGCGAAAAAGTTGAATGTGGATATTTCAGTTGTTGAAACACTCCGAAAGCAGCTGAAATAATATAGAAGAACATGGGATAACTGCATTTTTCATTGACATTTTCTAATATCAATACTATAATAACGATAACACGTTGAGGAGACGAGTAGGACATCTTTTCCCATGCCAGAGAGAAACACAGTCTGCTGGGAGTGTTTTCATGGGCAGTGTCTGAAGACCAGCTCCGAGTGGCCCCAATCCGGCCCGGTCTGATACCGTTATCATCTAAATGAAGCCGGGCGGCGATCATATTCGACGTCAAAAAGGGTGGAACCGCGAGATTGACAGGTCTCGTCCCTTCTTAAATCCAGTATTTAGGGAGGGACGGGATTTTTTGGTTATTTTAAGAGAGAAAGGAAATGAGGGTAATGAAGGTTACATTGAAAGATGGCTCCAGTAAGGAGTACAGTCAGGCGATGTCAGTCATTGACATCGCGAAAGATATCAGTGAGGGACTGGCAAGAGTTGCCTGTGTTGCTGAGCTGGATGGCCGGGTGGTCGATCTGCGCACAGTTGTGGACGGGGAGCATGAGCTGAATATCCTCACATTTGACAGTGACGAGGGGAAAGCAGCCTACCGCCACACGGCATCCCATGTGCTGGCCCAGGCAGTCAAACGTCTGTATCCCGAGGCAAAATGCGCGATCGGGCCATCTATCGAAGATGGATTTTACTATGATTTTGATATGCCGTCCTTAGACCGGGAGGCACTGGATGGAATTGAGAAAGAGATGAAAAAAATTGTGAAAGAGGGCGCCTCCCTGGAGCGGTTTACCCTGCCCCGGGCGGAGGCGATCCGGCTGATGCAGGAGCGGGAAGAGCCGTATAAGGTGGAGTTGATTGAGGATCTGCCGGAGGATGCGGAGATATCTTTCTACCAGCAGGGGGACTTCATTGATTTGTGCGCCGGCCCCCATCTGATGAGCACAAAACCGCTGAAGGCAATGAAACTCATTTCATCTTCCGGTGCATACTGGAGAGGCAGTGAGAAAAATAAAATGCTGACCCGCGTGTACGGCACGGCATTTACAAAAAAAGCAGATCTGGATGCCCATTTGGAGCATCTGGAGGACATAAAAAAGCGCGACCACAACAAGCTCGGCCGTGAACTGGAGCTGTTTACGACGGTTGATGTGATCGGGCAGGGACTTCCGCTCATCATGCCAAAGGGCGAGATTATTATCCGCACGATGCAGCGCTGGATCGAGGATGAGGAAGAGAAGCGGGGCTACATGAGGACAAAGACCCCGCTCATGGCAAAGTCAGACCTCTATCGGATTTCCGGCCACTGGGATCACTACAAAGAGGGCATGTTCGTCCTGGGGGATGAGGAAAAAGAGAGAGAAGTTCTCGCTCTCCGCCCGATGACCTGCCCGTTCCAGTATTATGTATATAAGGCGAGCCAGAAATCCTACCGCGACCTGCCCTGCCGTTATGGCGAGACATCTACCTTATTCCGGAATGAGGATTCCGGCGAGATGCACGGCCTCACCCGTGTCCGCCAGTTTACGATCTCCGAGGGGCATCTGATCGTGAGGCCGGATCAGATGGTGAAAGAATTTAAGGACTGTATCGCGCTGGCGCAGTATTGCCTGAAAACACTTGGGGTGGAGGAAGATGTCACCTATCATTTATCTAAATGGGATCCGGCGGATCAGGAGAAATATATCGGTGAGCCGGAGGTCTGGGAGGAGACGGAGGAATCCATCCGCCAGATTTTGAAAGAACTGGATATCCCGTTTGTGGAAGATGTGGGCGAGGCCGCTTTCTACGGCCCGAAAGTGGATATCAATGCAAGAAATGTGTACGGCAAGGAAGACACGATGATTACGATCCAGTGGGATGCTTTGCTGGCGGAGCAGTTTGATATGTATTATATCGATGAGAACGGTGAGAAAACCCGCCCGTATATCATCCACAGGACGTCCATGGGCTGTTACGAGAGGACGCTGGCATGGCTGATTGAGAAATATGCCGGGGCTTTCCCGACCTGGCTTGCGCCGGAACAGGTCCGGGTGCTTCCGATTTCCGAGAAATATCTGGATTATGCAAAGCGCGTGGAAGATGAGCTGAAAGAAAACGGTATCCGCTGTATGGTGGATGAGCGCTCCGAGAAGATCGGCTATAAAATACGGGAGGCAAGGCTGAAAAAGGTGCCATATATGATCGTTGTGGGGCAGAAGGAAGAAGAAGAACAGGTAATTTCCCTGCGCAGCCGTTTCCGCGGCGACGAGGGGCAGATGGAACTTAAAAGTTTTATAGAAAATATCTCCTCGGAAATCCGCAGGAAAGAGATACGGAAAGTGGAAGTGGAGAATTAACTGACAGTGGAGAGAGGGGCGCTGCGCGGCCGCGGGCGCCCGGGAAGGAGAACAAATGGAGAATAAAACAAACTGGCAGGCGATCGTGTCGCTGGTCCTGTCGATCATTTCTATTTTGTGCTGTTGTTTCTGGTACATCGCGCTGATTGTCGCTGTCGCGGCTGTCATTTTTGGGATCTGGGGACTCTGTAACGGAAAGCCGGGACTCAGGGACGCAGCCGCGGCCGGGATCGTTGTCGGGTCGGTAGGAGTGGCGCTCGCCGTGGCGACTGCCATATTTACTATTATGTTTTATGCAAATGCACAGGCCGGTGGGGTGGAATTGTCCATGTTGACAGAGTTTGGCCGGATGCTGTAATGTGAAAGGAGGACGAGAGGGAAATGGAAGACGGAAACAGAGAAACGATAAATAGCGGATCACAGGGACGTTTTGACCAGCCGCTGTCATACCGGCCGCAGTATGACAACCCAAAGACAGAAGAGAATAAAAAGCATTTTGGACTGGCGCTCGCCTCCCTTATTCTCAGTGGATTGTCGCTGCTGTGCTGCTGTATGTGCGGACTGGGGATCATACCGGCTCTGATCGGCGCGATATTTGGGTTGATCGCTCTCATAAAAGGAAAAGAGAGCGTGCGCGTTATGGGGATTGTCGGCTTGATTCTGGGCATTATCGGGGTTGCGGTAAATGCGTTTATGCTATTTACGATTGGCATGATGATCGAGTGGGGGAATATTACGCCGGAAAACCTGAATAGTATTCAGTATGTAGATCCAAACAGCGAGGAAGAGATGCTCGACTGGATGCAGCAATTTTTTAAGATTGATATAAAATCAAGTTATTACCAGAGTTACTAAAGATCAACGGGATGTTGCTATTAATACATTTTTCAGGACGCACTGGATCAGAATAATGGCAATGCCTACATAGGCATAGGCTGTGTGGAAATGCATGACAGGCAGATCTGCGCGGCCTTTGTTTTTGTGTGCCACAAAGGTGTTCCACGTGAGATAGACAGTGAAACCGATGGCGGTGTAGGGGACAAAGGCGTGATTTTTGATGCTTGTGAGGAGATCGCCACGGGCCAGGGCGCAGACAGCGTGAGTGCCGCCGCAGCCAGGACAGTAATATCCTGTGAGTGCGTGGAATGAACAGGGAAACGGCAGATCCGTCGGGGCCCGCCCGGTGAGCGACTGAAAAATACCCAGCAAAACAAGGCCGCCGATGAGGACCCAGCCTGCAATATAGAAAAAACGATCCGTTTGTGTCATCTGTGTTCTCCCCCTCTGTGTTTTTGTACAAATGGATGACTTATTAAGAGATAGTATCAGTGTACATTATTTTCGGGGAGAAGTCTATGGGATTCTTTAGGATGGAAAATTTTTGAAATTTATTCTGCACGGATTTTCCAACAGGATATTGACAAACTATAATGCAGGGTGTATAATTTTGTCGTTACATGCCGATGGAAGGTGCTTGGGACATTTTCACAGACTAAAATGATCTATGAGATTTATCTGTAGATGGGAAATGAGCGATTATTTTATGTACATCTGCAATAAGAAAGCATGATATCCGGGAAGCGGTAATAAAATTAACTATGAGTCAAACTCAAATTATTGAAAGAAGGAGAAAGCAAAATGGAAAGAAGTATTGCACAGTGTATTATTTTATCAATCGTCACCTGCGGTATTTATGGACTTTACTGGTTTATAAAGCTGACAGATGAGACAAATGAACTGTCCGGCCAGGAAGGGACTGCCGGTGTGACGGCACTTATCCTCACGATTGTAACATGCAATATCTACGGTTGGTTCTGGGCTTATAAACAGGGCGAGAAAGTAGCGATCATGCGCCAGAAGAGGGGCGAGCAGGATTCCAGCACTTCCATTCTGTATCTGGTTCTGTGCTTTGTCGGCCTTGGCATTGTTGCCTATGCTCTGATGCAGGATGAGATCAATAAGACCGTAGCTGCATAATGTAAGCCACAGCGGTACATAAAATTATTGAAGAGAGAGCCCCGATCGGCGGCGGTCAATGGCAGAGTGCCAGATGGCTGGGTGCGGTCGGGGTTTTTATGTAAAGGGAAAGTCATCCGCCCTGCGGGGCAAAGAGCCGTGCCAGAGTGCAAAAGATCCAGCCCTCGGTGGGCCTGGCGCAGACAAGCATTTCGGCCGGGTTCAGCAGGCGGATCAGATAGACAAGAATAAACAGTGCGCAGAAGACTGTGAGAAAGTGGTCAAAAGTCCGGCGGGATATCCGTGAACTCTCACGGAGAAACCAAAAGACGGCCAGGACGGGCAGCAGCCACCACAGGGGATGAAAGGCGAATGCGCGGGGGAAATCCAGGCGGAGCACACAGAACAGTGCCCGGGACATGCCGCATCCGGGGCAGTTGATCCCGGTCATGAAGTGGATCGGGCAGCCGACGCCGAGGTATGCTTCGGCAAAGACAACAGCGCCCAGTGAGCAGAGCAGAGACAGCGTCGGGATGTTTGCATATTTTTTTGCAACGGATAACATGTCTGAAAATAATTGTTTCATAGCGGAGGGCTCCTTTTTTTCCTGATAGGATGATTATACAGGATATGGGCCTGGGAAAGCAACAATAAACGAAAAAAATCCTTGACACCCCGCAGAGGGCGTGCTATAATGCTATCGGTATTGAAAAGCAGAGTTATCCACTCTCACCCTGCCGTACAGAAATGTCACGCGTCAGTGGTCACACCTTTTAAAAACAATGGGTTTGAGTTCTAGTTATGTGGATAGCTGGCTTATAAAAGCAGTTATCTACTTTTTTTATGTCTGTAGATACAGATGCTTTCTGTTGATGGTTTCTGTTGATAGTTTCTGTTAGGAGGTAAGGAACAATAAACGATTTAATGATTAACGAGCAGATACGTGATAAAGAAGTCCGCGTGATTGGCCCGGATGGTGAGCAGATTGGCGTTATGTCATCGAAAGAAGCATATTTCAAAGCAAAGGATGCCGGGCTGGATCTGGTGAAGATTTCGCCAAATGCGAAACCGCCGGTCTGCAAGATTGTGGATTATGGCAAGTATCGCTATGAACAGGCTCGTAGGGCAAAAGAGGCAAAGAAGAAACAGAGGATTGTGGAGACAAAGGAGATCCGTCTGTCCCCGAACATTGATACCAACGATCTGAACACGAAGGTGAACCAGGCGAGAAAATTTCTGTCAAAGGGAAATAAACTCAAGGTTTCCCTGCGCTTCCGCGGCCGTGAGATGGCGCACAAAGACGTTGGTAAAGAGATCCTGGATTCTTTCTATGAGCAGTTAAATGAAGTTGCGGTTATTGATAAACCTGCCAAAATGGAAGGAAGAAGTATGGTAATGTTTTTATCAGCCACTAAATAATAACGGAGGAATTGAATTATGGCAAAACAGAAAATGAAAACAAAAAGAGCCGCTGCAAAGCGTTTCAAGCTTACCGGAACTGGCAAATTAAAGAGGAATAAGGCGAACAGAAGCCACATTCTGACAAAGAAGTCTCCGAAGAGAAAAAGAAATCTGAGAAAACCGACTACCGTGGACGCGACAAATGTAAAGACAATGAAGAAGATCATGCCATACATTTAATGGCGCAAAGGAGGGAAATGACAAATGGCTAGAATCAAAGGCGGAATGAACGCAAAGAAAAAACATAAAAGAGTATTAAAGCTGGCAAAGGGCTACAGAGGCGCACGGAGTAAGCAGTACCGCATCGCCAAACAGTCAGTTATGCGTGCCCTGGAGGAGTCCTATAAGGGAAGAAAACAGCGCAAGAGACAGTTCAGACAGCTCTGGATCGCCCGTATCAATGCTGCTGCCAGGATTAATGGACTTTCTTACAGCAAATTTATGTATGGTTTAAAACTGGCGGAGGTCAATGTGAACCGCAAGATGCTCTCAGAGATGGCGATCAGTGATCCGGAGGGGTTTGCCCAGCTGGTAGAGGTTGCCAAGGGTAAATTGGCATAAAGACATATTTTGAGCATATATTTTTGATAAGATGTAAGGGTACTCTTGGCAGAGTACCCCTATTTGTTTCCGCTGGGAACACAGGTCTTTTGTGAGTTGATTTTCAGATGTACTGCAGATGGGGATCATGAGATTGGATAAGAGGGTGATTGGATGAGATTTTGGAAAAAGAAGGCAGGGAAATGGATGGCGCTGGGACTTGCATGCGCTGTTTTGGCAGGGGAGTGCGCCCCGGCATTGTGGGGGGCGCGGCCGGTCAGGGCAGAGGCGGCGGCCCTGGGTGGGGGGGGATATTCTGGAG
>CANRMO010000039.1 GCA_947631755.1 uncultured Lachnospiraceae bacterium
ACATACACCATTTTCTTAATTTTTTATTCCAGACCACATCCGGCGCCCACAAGTTTCCTGAGGCATCATAAACAGAATCGCCTGCTTTTGCCCATTCTATTTCCTTTTTAAACAGCGTGGCATACTTTGTATTAATATTGTTTGTAAAGGTCGTCCATGTCTCCAGATCATCCGACCACGCCCATGCCATATGGGAGCCAAAGATATAGTACCGCTCTGTCTCCGGGTCTTTAATGATCGATGGGTCATGGACCGATACTCTTGCCGGAGATACTTCTTCATAATAATCACTGGTATCCGTTACAACAGCTGCCCTGGCTGTCCTTCCGGCTCCCGGGGAACAGGTGATCCCCCCGGCGGCCAGCACAGCGGCCATCGCCGCCGCCAGCACTCGTTTCCACATTTTCCTCATAGAAAAACCTCCTTAAAATTACTCTCTACCACGATAGAATATTAGATAAATTTTAACACATATAATGAAAAATAACAAGCGGGGCAATTGTCAATTGGGACTTGATTTTTCTGAATAAAAATGGCATAATGGAACATATTTTATTAATATATGTTCTTTTTTCACCAAACAAAGAACAATAATCGAAAACAGGGGATTATTTGCTATGTTAGTTCAGTACACCGTTGAAAATTTTAAATCAATAAAAGAAGAGGTTGTAATAAACTTCTCTGTTGGCAAAAAATACCAGGACTCCAAGTGGGTTGTAAATGACGACAACACCCCCATTCCCTTGTATAAATGCATCGGTCTGGTCGGCCCGAATGCCTCTGGAAAAAGCAATATTATTTCGTCTTTTACATTTGCTCTGTCTTTTATCCTCAATACTATAAGTAGAAAAGACACTTCAAAAATAAAAACGGAACGATTTGCTTTTGGCAGTGAAATGTATAAAAAGCCCACTTCATTTGAATTTATTTTTTATAAGAATGCCATTAAGTATGTCTATGGCTTTTCCATAAACGAAAAAGAAGTCATAGAAGAATATCTTTTAGGATATTTCTCAGCAAAGCCAAAAACATTGTTTGACAGAACCGCCGGACAACATTATGATTTTAAGGGAAATAGCGTAAAAACCCAAAATGAGATAGCGCAAAAAACAAATGCAAACCGCCTGTATATGCCAGTGGCCGCTGAATGGGGATATGCCCCACTGAAAGAAGTATACACATGGTTTGAATTTATCTCCCGCCAATATAATGATTTTAGTGTCAGCGAAATGATCCGTAGTATTATTACAGATGAGAAAAGAAAAGATATCTTTATACAAGAACTGCAAAGGGCAGATTTCAACATAAAAGATATTTATATCAAAAACCAGAAATTTGATCAGAAATCCATTGACCTGGCATCAAAAATCCTCTCAATCGTTCACAGTGAACTAAAGGAACAGCTAAGGGAACTCTCAATACCGGAATCTAAGCCGACGATCCGGGTTGTACACGAAAACCACAATGGCGATCTCTTTGATATTGATCTGGATGAGGACTCTGCCGGGACAGAGAGCATCGTTGAAAATATAGCTGAATTTCTTTATCTCAGCGAAAACGGTGGATTGATCATTGAAGATGAACTGGGCAAATCGTATCACACAAAGTTAACACAGCATTTCCTTAAAATGTTCCAGTCTCCTACCATCAATCCCGGGAACTCACAGCTTCTCTTTACAACACATGATACAAAAGCACTTAATTTGTTAAACCCAGATCAGTTTTATCTGGTCGACAAGGATGAATCCGGAGCTACATTCATAAAACTCTTAGACGATTATACTATACGGGAAAATGACAACATAGAACTTGGTTATTTAAAAGGGCGATATGGCAGCATCCCATATATGAAAGGATAGGCAATGCATACAAGAGGAAAAGAAATCAAGGGCAAAGATACAAAGGACAAGCCGAGATGCAAAATATATATTTTCTGTGAGGGCAAAACAGAGATAATATATTTACAACATTTCGAAAACAAAAAGTACAATGTAGAAATAGTACCAATTGACCCTAAACATACTAATGCCTACGGCATTGTATCATTCGCCAAGAAATTTATAAAGAATGAGAGACTGAATCTTGATCTGGGCGACCGGGGATACTGTGTCTTTGATTCTGATCCCAAATCAAACCCCGATTTAAGAACAACATTTAATTTATTGCATGGCTGTCAGGAAAAAGGATTATATGGAATTTTCTCAAACCCTTCTTTCGAGGTGTGGTTTGCTCTGCACTTTAAAGAGGCACCACATGGGAAAACGGCTGCACAAATGAAACAACACATAAAAAATTTATTAGCCCAAAAATATCCTGACTATAGCGAGACTACGGATATCTATGAGTACATCCTGCCATGGCAGGTGATGCAGTAAAACGTGCAAAATTACTACACAAATCCCAATCAGAAGTATATGATACTGTATATTCTCATGAATGCAACCCTTATACGGATATATTTAACTTTATAGATTATATGAAAGAAATTGAAAAAGCATATAAATCCTCACTAAATTGATTATGCATTGTTACTGTCGGCTACATTTTAAACTCTACCTACAAAAAACTGTGTTTACAGACTTGTCTGCAAACGCAGTTTTTTTACAAAATGCCTCTGTACACCCAAAAAGCGGCAGATACCTCCCGGTATCTGCCGCTCCCGGCCATCCAAATCTAAATGGCCACATTCATTTCATGAATGAATTATTTCATTTTCTTGTAGAGTTTAGCAACCTGCTTGTCAGTCAGAGCTTTTTTCCAGAACTGTACATCGTCAAAGTATCCCTTGAATGGGCAGTCCCAAGCGTTGATGCCAAGATAGAACTTATTTTTGTTGCTCATGATTCCGTCAGCGACAGTACCGTTGCCGAAGAGCTTTCCATTTACATAAGTCCAGGCATGATAACCCTTCATGTAGCCATCGCCACCTTCCTCGCCGTATGGGCAAGTATCTTTGGAGTCGATAACCAGTGTGATGTAAACCCATTTGCCAGGTTTGATCGCAACTGCGTCAGCAGCGTCATTGCTGCCCTGCCAAACACCTTCTTCATTCTGGTAAGCATACCATGGGAACTGATCTTTAGCAGCATTGCGTGACCAAACAGTCGGAGTAGAAACGCTGCCGCCACCGCCGAGCCAGTCGTCGCCGGATCTGGTTATGGAGAGCCAGTTTGTCTTCTTTACGTTAACGATATTGTTGCCGGTGTAGAAGACAGGCATAAACTGACCTACACTGCTGGAAGCCTTAACCCAGAAAGACATGGTCCAGGATTTGCTTCCAAGTTTGATACCTTTCAGCTCAGCGCCATAGGATTTGCTTCTGTCAAGGTAGAGAGCCTTGCCATGTTTACCCTTAACATATTTGAGCTTGATCTTCTTTGTAGCTTTTGGAAGAACACCTGTATCCGGATTCTTACAAGTGAAGTTCGCTGTGTCTCCCGGACGCTGAACCGCTACAACCTTACTGCTCTTTTTGTTCATGTTAAAGGTGTATTTAGCCTTCGGCACCGATGCTGCAGATGCGTCTGGTGCAACAACTAAAGTACTAGCGACTAAAGCTGCAGCCATAGCTCCGCATAAAACTCTTTTCATCATTTTTCTAATTCCTCCTTTATAATTTCATTGATGATTTGTAAGGTCATTTTAGCATTTAAGGATTCTTTTGTCAATACTGTCAAAGTAAAATGTATTTAATTTAAGAAATTCGTGCAATTTTGACATATAATTGACATCCCATTGACAAATTCAATTCCAGAATATGGGACAAAAGGTGATTTTATGCAAAATTGCGCCATTCCTACCATCTCCTTTTCCCTCACTCCACAGTAAATGTCGCCGCCGCCTTATCACTGCCATCTGTCAGGCAGAGCAGCTCATCTTTTACCGTCAGGTACATCCCCGGCTGGGAGACGCTCTCAAAAGATACCGCATCCTTTTTGTCAAGGCCGGTAACGGCGCGGAATGTCTGTTTTTTCGCCGTATCCTCTCCTGCGTCCGTATCCTGTGCCAGCGTCACGGTCTTATCATCATTTGCAGTCCAGTAGAGGCCCGGTTTGTTCTCCGCCTGTATGGAAACATAAGCGTCCTTTGCCCTATCCGCTTTGCCGTCTGTGAGTACCCACTTGCCGTCAATCTCTTCTTCGCTGAGCCCGGTGCCGATCTTAATATCAGAATAGGGATAAGCGGCGTCGCCAGATGAATTGCTGTATTTCGGGTGGCTCAGTGTTTTCCCATCCCCTGTCTTGATCACTGATACCGTCCCATTCGGCCCGGAGGCGGTCTCTGTCATCGGCTCTACACTTCCGTCCTCATTAAATTTCAGCTCCGTGATGCAGGCCGAACGGCGGTATCCATTGCCCGCCGGCAGAGAGCCATTGTGGTAGACAAAGTATGTTTTCCCTTTAAAATCGAAGACTGCCATATGATTTGTATTGGAAGTCGCCGTCGGCTCCATCAATACCTTCCCGAACTTCCACATTCCCTTCATCAAGTCGTCCGTCGTGGCATAAGCCATGCGCTCCCTCCACCCAAAGGCGTAAAACAAATAATACTTTCCATAATAATTCCCATTTTCGTCCTGGCGGCGGTAGAACCACGGCGCCTCCGTAAAGGACGAGAGGCCGGTCTGGTTATTTATGATATCGGCATCCGATCCCGGGCTGCCAGAGGTAATCTTCCCGTCGCCATTCAGGTCTTTAACGGAAATCATATCCTCATTCAGCTCGCACACATAGTATTTACTGTTGCCCCATGCCAGATAACGGTGCTCCTCGCCGGCGTCATCTTTCTCCACCCATACCGTGGGGTCAATATCATTCCAGTTACTGGTCTGTGGCTCTGTCACCGTGCCCTGCACAATGGGCTGTCCAATGTCTTTAAAAGGTCCTGTGGGGCTGTCAGCCGTCGCCACGCCGATGGACTGCTTGCCGGCAGCCGTCTTATCCCATGTGCAGAAATACAGATAATATTTTCCGCCATGCTTTACCACCTGGCTCGCCCATGCGGTGTTATCCGATGTGGCCCAGGTAATGTTCTCCCGGTCTGCCGTCATGACAGATCCCTCGGATTTCCAATTCACCATATCTTTCGTAGAGTAACAGAGATATTCCCTTATGTCATAGATTGCCCTGGACACCTGGCTATCCGTAGAAGTGTCGTGCCCGGTATACAAATACACCGTGTCCCCATCCACCATCACAGACGGATCTCCTCCATATATGTATTCCCCGGTATCACTATCACCTGCTATGGGGTTTACGTGAGCAGTCTTTGGCACTGCCGCCTCTCCCTCCTCCAGATTGTTCGGCGTCGGTTCAGGCGTCCCCTGGCCGCTCTTTCCGCATCCTGCCATCCCCACGGAGACTGTCATAAGAGCTGCTGCCATGACAAATGCCCAAGTTTTCTTTACTGGATAATTTTTCACTGATCATTCCTCCTGTCCATTTTTTGACACACTAATTATTTTGACTTTCTCACTACGATGAATTATAATAAATTATATTGAATTATGCAATATGATAGGAGGTAAAAGAATATGAAAAGAAAGTTTATGCAACTGGTTTCTGTGGCACTCGCCGCCGCGCTCACTGTCTCTTCGCTGATGGCGCCCGGCAGCACAACAGTGTCAGAGGCCGCTACACCGAGCCGTGTTTCCGTACACGACCCATCCATTGCCGTATCCAAAGAGGGCACTTATTATGTATTTGGTTCCCACTTAGCCGCGGCCAAATCCACGGATCTGATCAACTGGCAGGCGATTTCAAGAGATTTAAACCCTGCTGCCGCAAAAAACACGGTGATCTACGGCGACCTCTCCGCCAATCTGCACAATGCTTTTGTGTGGGCGGGAGAAAATGACGTGGATTCAAGAGGCTCTTTCAGTGTATGGGCCCCGGATGTGTTCTGGAACAAAGATTATGTGAATGCTGACGGTTCAAAGGGCGCTTATATGATCTATTTCTGTACGACTTCGACTGCCGTCCGCTCAGTCATTGCCTTTGCCACTTCACAGAATATCGAGGGACCCTATACTTTCGGGAAAACACTGGTCTACTCCGGTTTTACAAAAAAGAGCGCAAAAGACGCCGGGAGCAGTATTGACAAAGTATACACCAACACAAATATTGATGAACTGATCAACAACGGCACGCTCAAGGACGGCCTGAATGATTCCTGGTTCAACGGTGACACCGGCTACAATAATTCCTATGCCCCAAATGCCATCGACCCCACTGTTTTTGAGGACAAAAATGGTAAGTTATGGATGACTTACGGTTCCTGGTCCGGCGGCATCTTTATCCTTGAGATCGATCCCGCCACAGGCGATGTAAAATATCCCGGGAAAAATGGAAAGACGGCAGACGGCCTTGTCGTGGATGAATATTTTGGGACACGGATTGCCGGCGGCTACGCCCAGTCCGGCGAGGGGCCCTACATTTTATATGACAAAGAGAGCGATTACTATTACCTGTATGTCTCCTATGAGTGGCTGGCGGCCAACGGCGGCTACAATATGCGCCTGTTCCGCTCGAAAAACCCGGACGGCCCTTACACGGACGCCGCCGGAAAAAATGCGGCACTTCCGTCGCGGACAACAAACCACAACGAGATCGGCATCAAAGTGATGGGAAATTATACGATGCCATCCAAAGGGACAGAAAAAACTTATATGGCCCCAGGCCACAACTCGGCACTGATAGATGATAAGGATGGCCAGCGCTATCTGATCTACCACACACGTTTCGGCCTCACCAACCCACTTCACGAAGTGCGCGTACACCAACAGTTTATGAACGCCAAAGGGTGGCCGGTCACTGCCGTATATGAATACAAGGGCGACAAGATTTCCGCCACCGGCTATAAAAGAGATGCTGTTGTGGGCGATTATAATTTCATTAACCACGGAACCAGTTCCGACGGCTCCAGCTGCCGCCAGGCGCAGACGATCACTTTAAATGCTAACGGAAAAAACACCGGTGCCGCCACTGGTACATGGAGCATGAAAGACGGCACATATTATATGAGCGCTACGATTGGCGATGTAACTTATGACGGCGTATTTTTCCAGCAGCAAGATGAGGCTTCCAGCGTAAACCGCGTTATGACATTCACCGCCATCGGCACAAACAATGAGACGATCTGGGGCTCCCAGAAAGCGATGTCCCTGTCTGCCTCAAAATCAACTATTTACGTGGGCGGCAACAAGGACAATACCTCTCAGCTCACAGTCAACGGCCTCGCCGGCAGGAGCGCAACTGTCACTTATAAATCATCCAGAAAATCAGTTGCCTCTGTCAGCTCCAAAGGCAAGATCAAGGCAAAGAAAAAGGGAAGCACGACGATTACTGTAACCGTAAAATACGGTTTCACTTCAAAGACATTCACAAAGAAGATCACAGTGAAAAAGGCATCCCTGAAATTGTCAAAGAAAAAGAAATCTTTAAAACGCAAAAAATCTTTTAAATATAAGGTGAGTGCAAAGGGGATCAAGACCTCGTCTGTGCGCTGGAAATCCTCCAACAAACGGGTTCTGACAATCAATAAAAAGACGGGCAAGGCGAAAGCGAAAGCGGCCGGAACCGCGACAATCACCGCTTCTTATAAAAAGATTAAGGTGAAAATTAAAGTAAAAGTAAAATAGGCAGCGTATCCGCAAAAAAACTTTCTTGTTAAAACAAGAAACGGCGCAGAGAACAATTTCTCTGCGCCACTTTTTTTGAAAGAATTAGCGATAGAATACGTCACCGAGCATCAAGTCGCGCTTGAAGTCACGGATCTTTGTATCTTTGTCAATGTAAACGGCCTCAATGCCCATGGCGGCTGCCCAGTCGCCCATCTGCTCTGCTGTGAGGTCATACGAAAATGCCGTGTGGTGCGCGCCGCCGGCAAGGATCCATGCCTCTGCACCTGTGTACAGATCCGGCTGCGGCAGCCAGAAGTTTGTCGCCGTCGGAAGTTTCGGCATCGGCTTTTCTGTCTTTTTGCAGTCAACGGTATTGATGATCAGACGGAATCTGTTGCCGAGATCAATAAGCGATGTGGCAATACCGGTGCCCTCCTTGGAAGTGAATACCAGTCTGGCCGGATCCTCTCTGTCTCCCATGGAGAGTGGCTGGCATTTGATACTGATGGGGCCGTCCGAGATTGACGGACAGATCTCCAGCATGTGTGCCTCCAGAATCCCTTCTTTTCCTTTTACCAGATTATAAGTGTAATCTTCCAGCATGGACGTTCCTTTTGCGTCTTTCATTCCCGCTGTCATCACTTTCATCAGGCGGACCATAGCTGCCACTTTCCAGTCGCCCTCTGCGCCAAAACCATATCCTTTTTCCATCAGCCGCTGGATTGCGAGCCCGGGAAGCTGCTTCAGCGCGCCCAGATCACCAAAATGGGTAACAATCGCCTGGTAATTTTTCTCTACCAGAAACCGCTCAAACCCAATCTCAATCTGAGCCTGGACAGCTACGTGCTTTTTGAATTCTTCTGGATCTCTTCCCTCCAGTAAGATTTCATATTTGTCATAATATTCATCCACCAGCGCGTTTGTATCCGCCTCGGAGACAGCCGCAACCGATTCTGCGATCTCATTCACCGGGTAAGCATCTACTTCCCAGCCAAATTTAATCTGGGCCTCGACCTTATCCCCCTCTGTAACCGCTACGTTCCTCATATTGTCCGCCACACGCATAACACGGATGTGGCTGCTCTCTACAATACCAACCGCCGTGCGCTGCCAGGAACCGATCTTCTCCTGGACAACAGGATCTGTCCAGTGGCCGACCACGATCTTTCTCTCAATACCCATGCGGGATACAATATGTCCCCACTCTCTGTCGCCATGCGCCGCCTGGTTCTCATTCATGAAATCCATGTCTATCGTATCGTACGGAAGCTCTTCATTGTACTGGGTATGTAAATGAAGCAGCGGTTTCCTCAGCTCTTTCAATCCGAGAATCCAGGATTTCGCAGGAGAAAATGTGTGGCACCACACGATCACACCGGCGCACTCATCGTCATTATTCGCCTCATTAAAAGTCTTACGAATCAGCTCGTTTGTCAAAAGAGTCGGTTTCCAGATGATCTCATATGGAAGCAGGCCTGTCTCGTTTAACTTGGCAACCATCTCTTTTGTGTGGGCAGCTACATTCGCTAATACTTCATCACCATACAAATCCTGTGAACCGGCACAGAACCAGAATTTGTAATTCTTTGATAATAACATATCGTCCTCCTTTTTCCTGCAGGGGAGAGCCTTGCCCCCCTGGATATTAAATTCTATATTGTATATATTATACAACCTGTATGGGGGAATTGGCAAGGAAAATCACAACATGTTTTAAAGTTTTATGATCACTCCTCCAGATACTGCCTTACGATCCGGCCAAAGCGCATTTTGTCCGCATAGGCCAGGAGATGGTCCGGCCTCGTCCGTTTCCGTTTCTTATAATTTTCCACAATCAGCTCCACCTTTTCCCGGCCGATCTCTTTCTCCAGCCGGATACAGTCGCACACACTGCGGTCCACTTTATAGACGCGGATAATACCGCTCTTTGTCTTAACTTCCTGCACATCGTCCCAGAACGACTGAACAGAAAAATAATGGCGGGAAACCGGGAATTTCAATTTCATCCCCCCGCGGTCGGTGCGGGCCGTAGCTATATACAGCTCCTCCGGCTCTTCTTCCAGAAGGCCGTGATAATGACAGGCGCTCAACGCGCATATGATCGCCTTGGGATTCGTCATGCATGCCTCAATCAGCTTGTAATTTTTCGGTTTCTTTTTTCCCGACATAAGATTCCAGTAGTTGCCGTGGGAAACTCTCTCGATCTTCCCCTCCTGCAGCAGCGTGCGGATCTGGACCGTTGTTATCTTGTTGTCCAGCATCTTTCTGGCCGGGAGATAGCCACCCGCCTCTTCAAACATCGCATTCACTTTTTCATAAGTTCTCATTAACACAAGTTTACCCTCCTTAAAGTGCCGTTATAAACATATAATAAAGTTTCCTGAAAATTTTTGCATCCGCATAGGCTTTTGCGCGGATTTTCTCATAAATCAGAAGAAATTCCTCCATCTGTTCTTCTGTAATATCATCCGGCCCAAAACGGGCATGATAAACCAATTCAACATAGGTGCGGATTTCCGCCTCCGGCATCCTCATCGCCGCAGAGAGCTGTTCGGCGTAATCGGCCATAGCCTGGCCGCGGTAGAGCGCGCCGCGATGGATATAAACTGGCATTAGGTGGAAATACACCCTGCGGATCCTCCTGCGGGTGCGGATATCCCTCAGGCTCCTCTCAAACATCATCCGCCGGATGCGTCTCTGTATCTCAAAAGCCGCCGCAATAAGGATCAGAATAATCAGTATTTCCAGCCCGATCATCAGCGCTTTCTTCCGTTTCGATATGGGGAGACGGCCTCCACCCTCCCTGCCCTCTTCCGGGGAGGCACTGTTCTTTTCTATATCGTCAAACGTCATATCCTCTTCCGGTTTCTGTGTCACAGAAGGCGTCGGTGTCGCCTTCTCCGGTCTTTCTTCCGTCTTATCGGACTTATCCGACTTATCTGACTTATCGTCCGGCTCATCTGTGTCCTTTTTCTCTGTGCTGTCCTCCTTCACCCATACATCGTCATCGCCGACCCCCGGCGTCACTTCCACTACGACAAATCCATATCTATTGTCAAAGACCTCGATCCAGGCATGGGCATCCCGGTCCGGCACTTCCAGCTCTTTCCCTTCCTCCCCGGCAGCAATCAGCTCCTCCCTCGTAACATACATACCCTCTACATAGCGGGTCGGGATTCCCACACTCCGAAGAAGCATCGCCGCAGTTGTGGCATAATAACTGCAGTAGCCTTTCTTTCCCTCCTTGAGAAAATATTCCACTGTATCTTTCCCCGCCGGGGTCTTCCCCGGGGAAAGGGAATACTCTGTATCCCTGGAAATATACAACTTCGTCTGGGACAGAATCTCCCCCATGTCAACCGCGCCTTTCTGATATTTATCATAGAGCCCGCCATTTTCATTGAGGTAAGCTTTAAAATCATCGCACACAGAATTCAGTGATTTGGGCACATCCAGATAGTATTTTCTCACAAATGACGCCATCTGTTTGCGCTCCGGCTCCGTCTCAGCCCAGAACGTAGAAGGAGCTATTTCATAATTCTGCTCCAGAATCCCCTTTCGCAAAACATATGGGTAAACCGTATAGTACGACACTGTGTAATCAATCCCCAGCGTATCAATTGTCGTTCGTCCGTTATTCTCCGATCTGAATGCGGAAGCCGGCAGATACGGGACGACATAATTGCCATAGCCGAACCCGACATTCCGAATGCGCAGTGTCCCCATATTCCACAGCTCCGCCAGATTGCTCTTCTGTCTGCTCCCCAGCTCACTCCTCATTTTAACATGCCAGTTGTCCGGCGAAATACCCAGCTTCTCCAGCACCGCCAGGTCAGACTGGTACGCCTCATTTGTGTGGAGGGATCTCCACTTATTCTTCGCATATTTATCCCCCACGTATCCCTTCAGATAGAGTCCGTGGTTCCAGTTTATGCCCCCGGATATTTTCAGCACAGTGTCCCCGGAATACGTAATGTTCGCCTTTTTTCCGATCTTTCCGTAATCCATAGTATCTTCATTAAAATAATTCTTCACCCAGCTGAACACTTCGTCGCTGCTCCATGTCGTGAGAGCTATGACCGAATTTTTTACCTGTGTGATCCGGCCCGTGTACTTTTCATACCGTTTGGGCGGCATAAAAATCCAGACAGCCCCACCGGCGACCAGGCCGACGATCACCAGTATGATCGACAATTTCTGCCTCATATGGCGGTCGGTGGTGTCGGTCCGGAAATGTCTCGTTCCCACGATAGAAATCGTCACGACCAGATAGGTGAACATATTCGAGAAATAGCCCAGCCGCCCCACCAGAAGCGGGAGCAGCACAAACGGAACTGTCAGGACCACATAGATCATAGAGTGGCGCCTGCGGTAGAAGAATGCACTGATCAGAGAAGTGACATATACTCCCAGCAGGATCAGTACAAATGTCGTGCAGAACATCACACTGGCTTCCTCTTTGTCGGTGTAGGAGAGCAGGCTTAATTTGCTGTCCGTGTAATTCATAAACCCCTTCAGGAAACCATTAATGATGGCTACGCTTCCCTTTTTCACAGCGGACAAAAAGCGCATCATGACAATAAAGACAAACAGCGTAATCCCCAGGATCCCGTATAATTTCCCCCTGTGAAATGTCTCCAGCACGATAAAAAAGAAATAAAATAATATGGCAGACAGAAACATGACAAGCGCACAGATCCCCCTGTGAAATGAAAGTTCCAGGCTGGTGGCTGTGCACATAACAGCAGAAAATACGCCGAGAAAAAGTATGGCGATCTGGCTGAACTCCAATATTAAATTGACTAATTTACTGTTCCCCGTCCTCAACTTTTTCACCTCGTAAGTCCATCACTTCCAGGCGGTCTCTTGCCAGCCCGCTGCCAGCGAGATCACCGTGATCCGCTACCGTGAGATAGATGGCAGACTCCAGCGGCCGCCCCTCTTCCCATGCAAGATATGCCATAACCAGTTCCTCGGCATCCTCTGTCACAGAACTGCCAAACAGATCCTGAAACATCCAGAGAAGTTCCTCCTCATGTTCCACAATGCGTTCCTGCACAACTTCGTTCTTATTGTCATACCAGATATATTTCTGCGGTATTGCCTGCTCAATCATATACATGGATATCGAGTAGATTCCCTGGACGAGCAGGTTCATATTCCGGTGTTTCTCTTTTTTGCCGTCCTTTCCCTGTCCGGCTCTCACACACAGGTCAATAAAAATATTGACCTCTTTTGTCAGGGGAAGACTGCCATCCTTTACCATAAGACTGCCAATCTTGCTGCTGAGTTTCCAGTGAATCCTCTGTATCTTGTCCCCATCCATAAAATCCCGGATCTCGAAAATCTCGGACGGATCATCTCCCTTTTTATACAGGGAAAACCGGTCGCTGTCTTCGCTCGTCTCATTGTACCACTGATCCCGCTCCAGATACGTCTCTTTCTGCGGCGGCAGGATGAGAATATTCTGGGTCTCAAAATTTTTCCCCACCGTCCAGGCAAAAATACTGAGGTAATCATATATGCGCACCTTTTCCACCTTGATGGAGACATTCCCGCAGTTCTCCATGACAACTACGATCCTCCGGTCCCTCCTTTTCCCGGAATCCACGGAAAAGGGCACTTTCAGTTTTCCTTTTTCCCCGGAAAATGTATTTTCATAGCGCACTCTGGCAATCCCCTTTGTGACGGGAAGAAATGCATTTCCATTTTCCACTGACAGCGTGATCACCGCCCTGGCCGGCCGGTCGATCGCATCTTTTTCCGCCACGGGATTTTTAGAATCCACAGAAACAGAAAAGCGCAGCCTCAGAACAATGAGAAAGGCCAGCATCACTGCCGGCACGATCACCAGAAGCCCCATGACCGCAACTGTGCTGTACTCCAGGTAGAAGACAGAGATAAGAACTCCCGCCAGGAAAAGGAATGCAAAAAAAAGTGTTCCTATTGTCATGCCTGCCTCCTTTTACAGCTTTGGCACCGCTACCTTCTGCACGATCTCCTCCACTACATCCTCTTCTGTCACATGGTTCATCCTGGCCTTGCCATTGAGAAGAAGGCGGTGGGCCAGCACAACCTTGGAGACCGCCTGGATGTCTTCCGGCAGCACATAATTTCTTCCCTGGACAAATGCCCTGCCTTTCGACATATCCATAAACGCCAGCGTGCCCCGGGGGCTGACCCCCAGCGTAATCATAGGATGGTTCCTCGTGCCATCCACAATTTTTGATAAATACTTTAACACTTTGTCATCTACATAGACCTGTTTTACCTGATCCTGCATCTGCAGCACTTCTTTTTTCGATGTAATCTCTTCCATAAAATCAAGCGGATTTATGTCCTGGCGCTCTTTGATCAATCTCATCTCTTCATCCATGGTTGGATACCCCATGGAAATACGGATCATGAAGCGGTCGAGCTGGGACTCCGGCAGCATCTGCGTTCCCGCCGATCCCACCGGATTCTGGGTGGCGACAACGATAAAGGGATTCGGGAGCTGCCTTGTGACGCCGTCTACCGTCACCTGTCCCTCCTCCATCACCTCAAGAAGAGCTGACTGGGTTTTTGTCGATGTCCGGTTGATCTCATCCGCCAGAAGGAGATTGCAGAGAATCGCCCCCGGCTTATATTCAAACTCACCGTCCGCCCCAATCATATTAAATCCCACAACGTCGCTGGGAAGAACATCCGGCGTAAACTGGAGACGGCGCTCCGTCAGCTCCATCGCGCGTGAAAATGCCACGGCCAGCGTAGTCTTTCCCACTCCTGGCACATCTTCGATCAGGATATGTCCTTTTGCGAGAATCGCTGTCATAACCTGCTCGATCGCCTCATCCTTTCCGCGGATGACCTTTCCGATCTCCTTTAAAATAACATCTACCTTTTCGTTCACTTTTACCTCTCCTTTTCGTAAAGCAGAAAACGCCGTATCTGTCGGCGTTTTCTTTGCTCAATATGTTCTCTCGGGCGTCATTTTCACCGCCGGAACGGACACGCCCCTAAGAAACTTTCATCTTAAATTTTTGAGCCGCCCGCTCGTCCTCAGCATCTATTTTTTCCATATGCCCGCCGAGGCCGCGGATCTTCTCCTCAAAATTTTCATATCCCCTCTCAATATAATGGATCTGGTCAACGCAAGTGTAACCGTCCGCCGCGAGCCCCGCCATGACAAGCGCAGCCCCCGCTCTCAGATCCGGCGCGCTGACAGACGCCCCGGTAAAGCCATCCACACCTGTGATAAAGGCGGCATTCCCCTCAACGGTTATGTTCGCCCCCATGCGGCGCAGTTCGCTGACATATTTGAGACGGGTCTCAAATATCGTCTCCGTCACAATACTCGTTCCCTCTGACAAGGCGAGCAGCGTGGTCATCTGCGGCTGCATATCGGTGGGAAAACCGGGATAAGGCATAGTCTTCACATTGGCGTATGA
>CANRMO010000040.1 GCA_947631755.1 uncultured Lachnospiraceae bacterium
GGATGGATGTGAAGAAGCCGGGGGACAGGGAATGTATCCAGTGCGGAGAGTGCAGAGAGGTCTGCCGGACGGGAGCGGTCTGTTGGAAGAGTTATCGAATGGAGGTTAAGAGGGAAAATGAGAAGAATTAAAATGGCAATTGCTCTGTTTCTGTGCGCCGGCGTACTTGTGTGCGGGGGCTGCGGGGCCCCGGACAGAGAGAATGGGGGCGGGGGGACAGAGAGCGCCACACAGGACAGTGCAAAAAACGATGCCGCAGACAGCGCCGGGGATGGCAGCGGATCATCGGAAGAGAAATCCGGCAGAGGACAAAAACAGGTGCAGGATTTTGAGATGACGTTTCTGGATGGCAGAACCGCATCCCTGAAGGAGTACAGGGGGAAGAAGATTTTGTTAAATTTCTGGGCGACCTGGTGCGGGCCCTGCGTGGGGGAGATGCCGGCATTCCAGAGACTGTCGGAAGAATATCCGGAAAAGCTCGTTATTCTGGCTGTGAACTGCGGAGAGAACCAGAGCACCGTACAGCAATTTGTTGAGAGCAATCAGTATTCCTTTCCTGTTGTGCTGGATAAGGACGGCGCCATTCAGGATATATTTGGCGGCATGAGTTCAATACCGGTGACGGTCATCATAGATGAAGAGGGGGGGATCATCTCCAAAAAAACAGGGGCAGCAGACGCGGATACGATGTACCAGACCTATAAAGAGGAACTGGGGTTATAAAACAGAAATGGGGATTAGAATGGGAATCAGAGACAGCACATGGCCGGTGATCGACCTCCACCTTCATCTGGACGGTTCGATATCTGTGAGGTCGGCGAGAGAACTTGCGGCGATTGAGGGGGTAAAACTGCCGGAGAGTGATGAGGAACTGAGAGGCCATCTGATGGTCTCAGATGACTGCCACTTCCGCCTCATTGTGATACATATAAGCGGTATCAATCTTACGCACACCGCTCTTTAATGCCGCTGATACCGGTCTCTCTCATGCAGTCGGAGGAGAGCATAGAGCGGTGCGCTTATAATCTGTGCCGGGAACTGTGGCAGCAGGGGACGATCTATGCGGAGATCCGGTTTGCGCCGCAAAAGCACTGCGACAGGGGACTGACGCAGGAACAGGCGGTCCGGGCTGCCATGCGGGGTGTCAGGAAGTCGGACCTTGATGCGCAGCTCATCCTCTGCTGTATGAGAGATGGAAGAGATAACAGACAGGAAAATCTTGAGACAGTGGAGCTGACACATAAATATAGAAACCAGGGTGTGTGCGCCTGCGACCTCGCGGGAGCAGAGGCGCTCTTCGCAAACGACCGCTACGGATACATATTTGAGCGGGCGGGGGAGCTGGGCGTGCCGTATACCATCCACTCAGGGGAGGCACTGGGGGCGGACAGTGTGGCGATGGCCCTGGATTTTGGGGCAAAGAGGATCGGACACGGGATCCGTTCCGTAGAGGATGAGGCCGTTGTCCGGAGACTTGCCAGGTGCAAAGTCCCTATTGAGGTGTGCCCCACGAGCAATATTAATACGTGTGTCTATGGTGCGATCGCTGATATGCCGATTATGGATCTTGTGAGAAGGGGAGTGGCCGTAACGATCAATTCGGATAATATGAGCGTCTCCAATACCAGTGTCCGAAAGGAATTGGAGCGTGTGTCAGCCTCTTTCGGGCTGCGGGAGGAGGATATCCGGGCATTTCTCTTAAATTCCGCAGACGCAGCCTTTGTGGGTGAGGGGAAAAAACAGGAATTGCGGGATAAAATCAATTTGACTTTGCCCCGTTTTTCATTATAATGTTAGTAGAGTGATTATGTTTGGGAGAGTAGGAGAAAAATATGCTGGATGATGGATTACATACCTCGTTTTTGCGCCAGGTACAGATCCCAAGGGATATCGATAACGTATTTGAGAGCGAACCGGGTGAATTTGAAGAGATGATGATGATTTACAGCTGTGCGATCAAAGAGGCCAAGACAAAGCTGCAGGTTCTGAATGATGAATTGTCGATTCGGCACAAAAGAAATCCTATTGAATTTATCAAGACAAGGATTAAACAGCCGGACAGCATTGCTACAAAAATGAAGAAAAAGGGACTTGACCTCACAGTTGAAAATGTCCGGGAGAATCTGAATGATGTCGCGGGAATCCGTGTGATCTGCTCTTTTATCGATGATATTTACCGTGTGGCGGATATGCTGACAGCACAGGATGACATCAGCCTGTTGAAGATAAAAGATTATATAAAACATCCGAAGATGAACGGTTACCGGAGTCTTCATCTGATCGTCGGGATACCAGTGTTTTTCTCTGACCACAAAGAAACGGTGCGGGCGGAGATCCAGATCCGGACGATTGCCATGGATTTCTGGGCGAGCCTGGAACACCAGGTGAAGTACAAAAAGAATGTCCGGGACGCGGAAAATGTTGTCTATGAACTGAGGGCCTGTGCGGATGTGATCAACCGCACAGACTATCACATGCAATCAATCCGGGACCGGATTGTGGAAATTTAATTGGAGGTCATTATGGCGATAAAAATTGATGGAAAACAGATTTCGGCACAGGTAAAAGATGAGTGCAGGGACCGCGTGGCAAAAGAGGGGCTGGATATTACCCTGGCGGTGATCCAGGTGGGAAATGACCCGGCTTCCACCGTATATGTGGGAAATAAGAAGAAAGCCTGTGAATACATAGGGATCCATTCTCTGGCGTATGAGCTGGCGGAAGATACCTCAGAGGAAGAGCTTTTGGAGCTGGTGGAAAAGCTGAATGCGGATGAAAAGGTGAATGGTATTCTCGTTCAGCTGCCGCTGCCTGCCCACATTAATGAGGATAAAGTAATCCAGACGATTTCGCCGGAAAAGGATGTGGACGGATTTCACCCACAGAGCGTGGGGGCACTCAGCATCGGACAGCCCGGTTTTGTGTCCTGCACCCCGGCCGGAGTGATCCAGCTTTTGAAGCGGAGCGGGATCACGATAGATGGAAAAGAGTGTGTGATTATCGGGCGGAGCAACATCGTGGGCAAGCCCATGGCGATGCTTATGCTGCGGGAGAATGCCACTGTGACGGTGTGCCACAGCCACACGGCAAATCTGAAAGAAGTGGCAAAACGGGCCGATATTCTTATTGTGGCCATAGGGAAACCGAAATTTATTACAAGGGATTATGTGAAAGAGGGGGCTGTAGTCATTGATGTGGGGATTCACCGCAATGAAAATAATAAGCTCTGCGGGGATGTGGATTTTGACGATGTGGAGCCGGTGGCATCGGCCATCACTCCAGTTCCCGGCGGCGTGGGCCCTATGACAATTGCCATGCTGATGAACAACTGTGTTGAGGCGAAAGGAATCCGGAAAGCATGAAACTCTTTTTTATATCGCTGGGTTGTGATAAAAACCTTGTGGACAGCGAGAAAATGCTGGCGCTGCTCGTCTCTCATGATATTGAGATCACGGATGAGCCAGAAGAGGCAGGGATCATTATCGTCAACACCTGCGCTTTCATCCAGGACGCCAAAGAGGAGAGTATTGAAGTTATCCTGGAGATGGCCGGATTAAAGACAAGCGGAGCCTGTCAGGTACTCATTGTGTCAGGCTGCCTTGCACAGCGCTATGCGGAGGAAATACAGAAAGAGATACCGGAAGTGGACGCGGTGATGGGGACGACGGCTTATGACCAGATATGGGATGTGGTGCAGAAAGCAAGGGGGGGAACGAGAGCCTGTTTTCTGCGCGATTTGGGCTATCTTCCGGTGAATCTGACCAGACGCCTGCCGTCGGTTTCCTCCTATACTTCTTATCTGAAGATCGCGGAGGGATGTGATAAGTGCTGTACATATTGTATTATTCCCTCTCTTCGTGGAAACTATAGAAGTGTGCCAATGGAAGAGCTGATGGAAGAGGCTTCTCTGCTGGCGGAGGCGGGGACGAAAGAACTCATCCTTGTGGCGCAGGAGACAACAGTATACGGTGTGGATATTTACGGAAAGCGGTCGCTGCCGGAGCTGTTGAGGAAACTGTGCCAGATACAGGGTATTGAGTGGATCCGTCTTTTGTACTGTTATCCGGAGGAGATTACAGATGAACTGATCGAGACGGTGAAGAGGGAACCGAAGATCTGCCATTATTTTGATCTGCCGATCCAGCATTGTAACGATGAAATATTGCGGCGCATGGGCCGCCGGACGACAAAAACGGAGCTTGTGCAGCGAATCCGGCGGATCCGGGAAATGCTGCCAGATGTGGCTCTTCGGACGACATTGATCAGCGGATTTCCCGGCGAGACCTGTCCGCAGCATGAGGAATGTGTGGCATTTGTGGCAGACATGAAATTTGACCGTCTCGGTGTCTTTCCGTTTTCTGCGGAAGAGGGGACGCCTGCCGCACAATTTCCGGAACAGATCTCCGAGAGCACAAAGCAGAAGTGGGCGGATGAGATCATGGAGGCGGAACAGGATGTGATCTTTCGCAAAAATGAGCAGCTTATCGGACAGAGATTCCAGGTTCTTGTGGACGGGTATCTGCCGGAGGAGCATGTGTACACCGGCCGCACATACCGGGACGCCCCCGGTGTCGATGGATGTGTGTTTTTCTCTGCGCAAGGCGAGATCATGTCTGGCACGCTGCTGACGGTGACAGTGACGGACGCCAGAGGGTATGACCTGGTCGGCGAAGTATATGACGAGGAGGGATCGGATTGAATCTGCCAAACCGCTTGACGATATTGCGCGTGTGCCTCATTCCTTTTTTTGTTGTGGCCATGCTGTGCCCGTGGGTGCCATATGCGAACTATGTTGCGGCAGCTCTGTTTCTGGCCGCCTGTTTTACGGATTTTCTTGATGGGTACATCGCCAGAAAGAAAAATCTGATCACTGTTTTTGGCAAGTTTATGGATCCTCTGGCAGACAAATTGCTGGTGGCTGCCGCCATGATCTGTTTTCTTGTGGGAGAGAACCGTGAGATGCCGGCCTGGGCGGTTATTATCATAATCAGCCGGGAGTTTATCATCAGCGGTTTCCGCCTCGTGGCGGCGGAGAAAGGCGTGACGATCGCGGCGAGTTACTGGGGAAAAGTAAAGACTGTTGTTCAGATGGTTATGTCTGTCCTGCTGATACTGAATTTGCGGCATCCTCTGTTCCGGGTTGTGGACCGTGTATTTATATACGCGGCAGTTCTTCTGACAGTGATCTCCCTCGTCGATTATATTTACCGGAATAAAGATATTATGAAAGAAGTGAGATAAATGTCGAGAGAATCTGAGCTTGTCAATAAACTGACAAAAAAACAGTATATGATATCCACAGCCGAATCGTGTACAGGCGGGCTTTTGTCTGCTGCGATTGTCGATGTCAGCGGAGCGTCGGAAGTTTTTGGCTGCGGCTTTGTGACATACGCAAATGAGGCGAAAGAGCGGCTTGTCGGTGTGGATCATGCCACGCTTGAGCGCTTCGGGGCGGTGAGCCCGGAGACGGCAGAGGAGATGGCACTGGGATGTGCGAAGCGGGCAGGAGCGGATCTTGGGCTGTCCACTACAGGCATTGCAGGGCCGGACGGCGGCACGGATGAAAAGCCAGTGGGGCTTGTCTACGTCGGGTGTGCCTTTCACGGAAAAGTCGTGTCGGAGCGGCATGTGTTTACCGGGGACCGGCAGACGGTGCGGAGCAAAGCTGTGAATGCTGCGATCGATTTGGCAATCTATTGTTTGGAGCATTGAGGAGTGATTTTGTGACTGGCAGGAATTGCTTGCGTCGTGTGATAATGGGTGGAATTTGTTTTGCGGTGATCCTGGCACTTGCCGGGTGTGGTGAGAAAGCGAAGCAGAACCCAGCGGCTTCTGCGGTTCCCACCAAGAGGAGTACGATGGAGACAATCACCATTTATTCCATAAATTCAGATACGATGAGCCTGATCCCGCTCTCTGTCAAGAAAGTGTCAGAAAATAACTCGTTGGATTATATCTGTTCTCTTGTGCTGCAGAATCTGGATGAGGATGACATAAAAGTGACAGAGTGCAGACAGGAGGGGAACAAGGTGATCATATCTTTTTCATCAGCCGGCAAACCGGTCAGAGACTGTAGTGACAAGATGGAGGATCTGATACTGGAATCCTTTTCCAACAGTTTTCTGGACAATGTGGATGGGTGTGAAAAGATCATATTCCGCTGTGACGGCACTGCCTATAAGAGCAAACAGTACTCTTTTGGCATGAATGAAGTGTACGCCTCGGAGTAAATTAAGGAAACGGCCATGAAAAAAATCGTTGTTGTGGGTGGCGGCGCCGCCGGTATGATGGCGGCGGCCCGGTGTGGGAGAGCAGGATGTTCTGTCACACTTCTGGAGAAAAATGAAAAACTGGGGAAGAAATTATTCATCACAGGAAAAGGAAGATGCAATCTCACCAACGCCTGTGATGTTTCTGAGCTCTTTTCTCATGTGGTGAGCAATAAAAAATTTTTGTACAGCGCATTCTATTCTTTTTCCAACGAGGATACGCTGGATTTTTTTCATTCTCTCGGCCTAAGGACAAAAACCGAGAGGGGAAACCGGGTATTTCCCTGTTCGGACAAGTCCTCGGATGTGATCCGCGCCCTGTCCGGGGAGTGTGAGCGGCTGGGCGTTAAGATCCGTTTGCGCACACCGGCGGTGGGGCTTGTCATCGAAGAGGGCCGGGCCGTGGGCGTTCGCCTCTCAGATTCGGAGGTACTGGATGCCGACTGTGTGATATTGGCTACAGGGGGCGTGTCCTACCCCGGGACCGGCGCATCGGACCAGGGATTGCGGATGGCAGAGAGCTGTGGGCACTCCATCCAGCCGCTGAGGCCGGGGTTGACCGGAATCCTGGCAGAGGGGGATATCCCGAAAAAACTACAGGGGCTGACAGTGAAAAACTGCGCTCTCTTTATCTGCGATGAGGGGAAGCAGAAAAAGAAATGGTTTGAGGGGTTCGGAGAGGTGCTGTTTACCCACTATGGCGTCAGCGGGCCGCTGATCTTATCTGCCAGCAGCCGGATCGGGGACCGTTTGGGAGAGGCGCCCATGGTTCTCCACATGGATCTTAAACCGGGCCTTGACAGAGAGCAGCTTGACCGCCGGATACTCAGAGATTTTTCCGGCTTTCCGAACCTGGATGTAAAAAATGCACTGGTACATCTGTTGCCAGCGAGCATGATTCCTGTTATACTTTCTGTGAGCGGTATCGCGGGGAACAAAAAAGTGAACCAGGTCTCCAGGGAGGAGCGGCGCAGGCTGTGTGACAGGTTAAAAGATTTTACTCTTGTGCTCACCGGACTGCGGGATCTCGAAGAGGCGATCATTACAAGGGGCGGTGTTTCTGTGCGGGAAGTGGATTCCTCCACTATGGAGTCAAGACTGGTCCAGGGCCTCTATTTTGCGGGAGAGATGCTGGATGTGGACGCACTGACGGGAGGGTTCAATCTCCAGATTGCCTGGTCTACCGGCTGCCTTGCCGGTGCAAGCGCGTCAGGGGAATTGTGAGGCGCGGGAGAGATTGCCGTTAAAAAACAGGGGACAATTATAAAGAGAGAGGGTTAAGAGATGAATATTGCGATTGATGGGCCTGCGGGCGCAGGAAAGAGTTCGATAGCGAAACTTGTGGCAAAAGAGATGGGGTTTGTGTATGTGGATACCGGGGCGATGTTCCGGGCCGTGGCTCTTTATTTTCTGAACCGGGGCATTGATACCGGTGATGAGGGGGCTGTGAGTGAAGATTGTGATAAAATCCAGGTGCGGATTGAATATCTGGATAAAACACAGCATATTTTACTAAATGGGGAAGATGTGACTGAAAAGATCCGGAAAGAGGAAGTGGGAAAACATGCTTCTGTGGTGGCGAAGTACAGCGCCATCCGTGAAAAGCTGCTGGAATTGCAGAGGAAGATGGCTGCTGAGAGTGATGTGATCATGGACGGAAGGGATATCGGCACCGTCGTTCTTCCGGGTGCGGAAGTGAAGATATATCTGACAGCCAGCGCGCGGGTGCGCGCGAAGAGGCGCTATAAAGAATTGGCGGAAAAGGGGGAGACGTGTGATCTGGATGAGATCGAGAGGGATATCATCACCAGGGACGAGCAGGATATGAACCGCGAGACCGCGCCGTTAAAACAGGCGGAGGACGCTGTTTTACTGGACACTTCGGATCTGATGATCCCGGAAGTGGTGAAGAAGATAGAAGAAATTGTGAGATCAAAGACAAAGGCGGGGGAAGGATTTGAAGATTGAACTGGCAGAGAGTGCCGGGTTTTGTTTCGGAGTGAGACGGGCAGTGGATACTGTCTACCGGCTGCTGGATGAAAAGGGGAAAAGAGTTTGCACGCTCGGGCCCATCATACACAATGAACAGGTTGTGGCGGATTTAGAGAAGAGGGGAGTCCGCGTTGCGGATGATCCGGGGGAGGTCTCCGGGGATGGAGAAGAAATCCTGGTGATCCGCTCCCACGGCGTGCCGCGGGATGTGGTGGAGAGCCTGGAAAAACATGGGACCGCCTATGAGGATGCGACGTGCCCGTTTGTTAAAAAAATTCACAAAACAGTGTCTGAATACAGTGAGAGAGGTTATCACATCATAATCATAGGATCGGCGTCCCATCCCGAAGTACAGGGGATCCTCGGGTGGACAAAGGGGAACGGCCAGGTGATCGAGACGAGAGAGCAGGCGGAACAATTTGTTATGCCGGACGCCGGAAAAAAAATCTGCGTTGTTGCCCAAACGACATTTAATTACAAAAAATTTAAAGAATTAGTTGAAATTCTTGTTAAAAAAGGTTATGATATATATGCTGTGAATACTATCTGTAATGCTACTGCTACGAGACAGCATGAGGCGGAGGATCTTGCGGCCCGCATGGACGCTATGCTTGTGATCGGGGGCAGACACAGTTCGAATTCGCGGAAGTTATACGAGATATGTAAAAATCAGTGTGAAAACACTTATTTTATACAGACAGCAGATGATTTGGAGACCATTCCTCTCGGGTCATTTGCAAGCCTAGGTATTACTGCAGGGGCTTCGACCCCAAAAAACATTATACAGGAGGTTCTAAGGGCATGTCAGAAGTGAGTTTTGAGGAAATGTTGGAGGATTCATTAGTAACAATCCACAATGGTGAGGTTGTAGAAGGGACAGTTATCGGCGTTAAGGATAATGAGATTATCTTAAATATCGGATATAAAGCAGACGGCATTTTAACAAGAAATGAATATAGCAATAATTCGGATATTGACCTGACAGAAGAGGTAAAAGTCGGCGACAAAATGACTGTCAAAGTTCTGAAAGTCAATGACGGGGATGGCCAGGTTCTCCTGACTTATAAGAGATTGCAGCAGGACAAGATGAACAAAGTGTTCGAGGAAGCTTTCGAGAACAGGGAAGTGCTCACCGGAAAGGTTGTAGCTGTCCTCAAGGGAGGGCTGAGTGTTGCCTATGGCGAGGGACGTGTGTTTGTGCCTGCGAGCCTTGTATCGGATATGTATGAGAGAGATCTGGGCAAATACCAGGATCAGGACATTGAGTTTATCCTCACAGAGGTAAATCCCCACAAGAGGAGAATTATCGGCGACCGCAAACAGCTGATCGTGGAGAGAAAGAAAAAGATGCAGGAAGAGCTGATGGCCCGCATTGAAGTTGGCATGATGGTGGAGGGGACGGTTAAGAATCTCACCGATTTTGGCGCGTTTATTGATCTCGGTGGCGCCGACGGACTTCTCCATATCTCAGAGATGTCATGGGGGCGTGTTGACGATCCGAAAAAACTTTTCAAAGTCGGCGACAAAGTGAGCGTGATGATCAAAGATATTGCAGATTCCAAGATTGCCCTCACGATGAAACTTGAGGAGAACAACCCGTGGAAACATGCGGCTGACAAGTACCAGGTCGGCACGGTGATCACAGGAAAAGTAGCGAGAATGACAGACTTTGGCGCATTTGTTGAACTGGAAGAGGGAATTGATGCTCTGCTTCATGTGTCCCAGATTTCCATTGATCACGTTGAGAAACCTTCCGACGTACTGAAAGCCGGACAGGAGATCACAGCGAAGATCGTTGATTTTAATGACGAGAGCAAAAAGATCAGTCTCAGTATCAAAGCACTTGAGATTGAGGAGAAGAAAGCGGCAGAGGAAGAAAAAACAGATTCTGACAATGTGGAGGTTGATGCTGATAGTGGGGAATCGGCAGAAGAGTAGGATATGGAGATTTCATCAGGTGATTATGAATCCTTTAAAAGGGAGTATTTACGGCTGGCAGGAATCGATCTGAATGCTTACAAAGAAAATCAGATGAAGCGCAGGATAAGCAATTTTATGTTGAAATATCATGCGAATACTTATAATGAGTTTTTTTCTCTTTTGAAAAAGGACAGGGAGGTATATGATAAATTTGTCGCCTACCTGACCATTAATGTGTCAGAGTTTTACCGCAACCCTGCCCAGTGGAAGACACTGGAGGAAATGATTATTCCCGGGTTGCTGCAGAAATTCGGAAAACGCCTGAAGATATGGAGCGCTGCCTGTTCGACGGGGGATGAACCCTATTCCCTGGCGATGGTGCTGAGTGAATTTCTCCCTCTGAGCCAGTTTGAGATTCTTGCCACGGATCTGGACAATGAGGTTCTCGGCAAAGCGAGATCCGGATATTATACTGAGAAGAGTATTAAAGGGCTTCCAGATAAGTACAAAGATAAATACATTACAGATGACGGTGCCGGAATTGTGAAGGTATCCGATAAACTGAAATCATGTATCACATTTAAGCAGCACAATTTACTGAAAGATCCCTACCCGGAAGGGGTACATATGATCGTATGTCGGAATGTTCTGATATACTTTACTGAGGAAGCAAAGGTGGAAATTTATAAAAAGTTTGCTGCATCGCTCTGTCAGAAAGGGATTCTTTTTGTGGGAAGTACGGAACAGATTATTGGGGCATCAGGCTTTGGATTTCAAGGGCTACAATCCTTCTTTTATGAAAAGCAGTAATCTGTTAAAGATTTAACATTGAGTTGGATTACCACCCTGCATCAGGGTGGTTTTTTAGTAAGGGAGAGCATGCGGAACTGGATTGAGTGAAGATCGGAGGTATTTTATGGGCGGTAAAGTTGTAGTTGCGCTGGATGCCATGGGGGGTGACTATGCGCCGGCAGAAACGGTAAAGGGCGCTGTGGAGGCGGTACAGGAGTATTCAGAGATTGAAGTGATCCTGGTGGGAAAAGAGGAAGAGATCAAAAAAGAGCTCGGCAAGTATTCTGTCCCCTCAGAAAAGATCCGGGTGGTAAATGCCACAGAAGTGATCAATATGGGGGATGTGCCCACGAGCGCCATACGCGAAAAGAAAGATTCCTCTCTTGTCGTGGCGATGAAACTTGTAAAAGAGGGAGAGGCAGACGCCGTTGTCTCCGCGGGGAGCACGGGGGCGATCCTGGTCGGCGGACAGCTGATCGTCGGACGGATAAAGGGCATCAAGCGGCCTGCCCTGGCGCCTTTTATACCGGGGAAAAAAGGATTTTCTCTTCTCATCGACTGCGGCGCGAATGTGGACGCCAGGCCGGAACACCTCGTGCAATTTGCCCAGATGGGCTCTGTCTATTTTGAAAATGTAATGGGAAAGAAAAGCCCGACGGTGGGCATTGTCAATATCGGGACGGAAGAAGAAAAAGGAAATCAGCTGGTGAAAGAGACCTATCCACTTTTGAAGAGCTGCAAAGACATCAATTTTATCGGCAGTGTGGAGGCCAGGGAAATCCCGCAGGGCGGCGCAGATATCCTTGTCTGTGAGGCATTTGTGGGAAATGTTATCCTGAAATTTTTTGAGGGGGTGGCAAAGACATTTCTTGGCTGTATCCGGGAGGGGCTGATGTCGAGCCTGCGCACAAAACTGGGGGCAGTGATGGTCAAACCTGCGCTGAAGGGACTTTTGAAGACATTTGATGTCAGCAGCCAGGGCGGTGCGCCCCTGCTCGGTCTGAAAGGTCTTGTAGTCAAGGCGCACGGCAATTCAAAATCTGCAGAGATCAAGACGGCGATCGGCCAGTGCATCGCTTTCCAGAAGAACAGCATAAATGAAAAACTGACGCAGATGATCCGGGACGGGGGCAGCCCGGAGTAGAAAATGTTTACAGAATTGAGGGTTGTTATGGAGACAGAAAAATTATCCACATTTCAAAAGAAGATTAACTATTCGTTTCGGGATACAGAGCTCTTAAAAAATGCTCTGACCCACAGTTCCTATGCCAATGAAAAGAACTGGGAATACAGCGCGAACAATGAGCGGCTGGAGTTTCTCGGGGACGCTGTGCTGGAGACAGTTGCCAGCCAGTATATTTTCAGTGAGAACCCGAATATGGTAGAGGGGAAGATGACAAAACTGCGCGCCAGCCTTGTCTGTGAGATGAGCCTTGCCTCTTCTGCCCGGGAGATTGGCCTGGGAGAATATCTCTATCTCGGGAAAGGTGAACGGCGCACTGGCGGGGCCGGGAGGGATTCTATTTTATCTGACGCCTTTGAGGCTCTGATCGGCGCTATATTTTTAGACGGCGGCCTGGAGCCTGCCGCCGGATTTATCCGCACCTTTGTTTTGTCTGATATCGAGGAAAAGCAGTTATTTTATGACAGCAAGACAATACTGCAGGAGATTGTCCAGGGGAAAAAGCATGAGGAGGCCCAGATCTCATATCCGCTGATAAAGGAGGAGGGGCCAGACCACGACAAACATTTCACAGTCTGCTGTGAAATCAACGGACAGCGTTATGCTGAGGGTGCCGGCCACACGAAAAAGGCAGCCCAGCAGCAGGCGGCTTATCAGACAATATTAATGTTGAGAAAAAAATGAGAGTGGATATATGTATTTAAAAAGTATTGAAGTGCATGGGTTCAAATCCTTTGCCAACCGGTTAGTCTTTGAATTTCACAATGGAATCACCTGTATTGTCGGGCCCAACGGGAGCGGCAAGAGTAATGTGGCAGATGCGGTCCGCTGGGTGCTTGGCGAACAGAGCGCGAAACAGCTCAGGGGCTCCAATATGCAGGATATTATTTTTTCGGGGACGGAGATGCGGAAGCCCCAGAGTTATGCCTATGTGGCCCTCACGATCGCAAATGACGACCACCAGCTGAATCTTCCTTATGAGGAGGTTAAGGTGGCAAGGCGCGTTTATCGGTCCGGCGAGAGTGAATATCTTTTAAATGGTGCGGTCTGCCGGCTGAAAGATGTCCAGGAGCTCTTTTTTGACACTGGTATCGGAAAAGAGGGGTATTCGATCATCGGCCAGGGCCAGATCGACAAAATACTGAGCGGCAGGCCGGAGGACAGAAGAGAGCTCTTTGATGAGGCGGCCGGGATCGTAAAATATAAAAAGAGAAAGGCGGCAGCGGAAAAAAATCTGGCGGCAGAGAGCCAGAATCTTTTGCGTGTCCAGGATATCCTGGCCGAGCTGGAAAAACAGGTGGGGCCGCTGGAAGCTCAGTCCCGCAAGGCAAAGGAGTACCTCGAGCTGCGGGAGAGGTTAAAGCGGTTTGAGGCGGGACTGTTCCGGATGGACTATGACAGCTTGCAGAGTGAGATCCGGGACATTGATGAAAATGTGGAGAACACGAGACAGGAGCTTGAGCAGGCGAAAGAGGAGAAAGAGAAGTCAAAATCCCACTACGAGGAGATAGAGGCCAGTATCGCGGAGTTTGACAAGTCCATCGAGAAAAAGAAAGAGAAGGCAAACCAGGACAAACTCCTGATGACGAATTTTGAGAGTGAAGTCCGCATCATGAAAGAAAAGATCGCCTCGGTGGCGCAGGGGAAGGAGTACTACAGAGAGCGCATGGATGCTCTGGAGGAGAGCCGGAGGGCGGCAGAAGATGAGCTGAAAGAGTATACCAGCGGGCAGAAAGAGGCACTGGATAGTTTAAGTAAGATGGAGCAGGGCGAGAGAGATATCAATGAGCAGCTGGAGCAGCTGGAGAAGGAGATCCGGGAGAAAGAGATCCAGTTAAATGAGCAGAATGATATTATGCTCGAGTCAATGAATGCCTCTTCAAAAATCCACGTGGAGGAGCAGAAAGCAAAGTCCATGCTGGAGCAGAACAGCATACGGAAAGCGGAGCTGAACCAAAAGATTTTAGCGAACAAATCGCAGGTCTCCGCGGCTGTCCAGGAGATGGAGAAAGAGGAGGCCGCACTGAAAGCGGTTAAGAGAGAGCTGGACAATGAATATGTTGCCAGAAAGGATCTGCTCGCCAGAGCGGACGGGGCGAGAAATGACATTGTATCTCTCCAGAAGGAACAGCAGGAGATACAGAAGAGATACCACACGGCTGATTCCAAACTGGACACGCTGCGCAATATGGCGGAGCGCTACGACGGCTATGGCCAGAGCATCAGAAAAGTGATGGAACAGAGAGAAAAAAATCCGGGGCTGCTCGGCGTGGTTGCAGATATCATCCGTGTCAGGGATGAATATGAGACGGCTGTGGAAACTGCCCTGGGCGGGAATATCCAGAATATTGTGACAGAGGATGAGCATGTGGCGCGGGACATGATCGGTTATCTGAAACGGAACCGCCTTGGGCGGGCGACGTTTCTGCCGCTGACAACGGTGACGCCAAAGAAAGAGAGTCCTTTCCGTGAGGAGATACTCTCCGAGGAGGGGGTTCTCGGAAATATGGCTTCCCATGTGGAGAGAGAATCGAGGTATGACCGCGTAGTGGAATATCTGCTGGGAAGGTATCTTCTTGTGGATACGATCGACCACGCCTTGAAGATCAGCAAAAAATACCATTATTCCATCCGGATTGTCACACTGGAGG
>CANRMO010000041.1 GCA_947631755.1 uncultured Lachnospiraceae bacterium
TTGCAGCATGGGCCGCGGGGGCGTTGCAGGATAAAACGATAACGAATACAGCAATCCATATTCCAAATAAAATTTTTTCCGAATTATTTTTATTATTCACAACAATCCCCCGCACTTAAAAACCGTCACTTGCATCTTATAAAATATACTGCCCCGTTACTTTATCTTTACTTTTTTACTCAATCCGCTTTTCCTCAACATTTTCGTGTACTTTTTCTTCTTCCCTTTCGGCACCTCAATGACACAGGATTTCCCCAGCCCGGAAAAGGCACCTTTGGCTATCTTTTTAATTTTTCGCGATTTTATCGTAATCTTCCTGAGTTTTTTGTTGCCGGAAAACACTTTATTTTCTAATACAGGATACTCCTTTTTTATTACCTTTACATTTTTGGGAATGACAAGTTTTTTTATACCTGTGCCAGAAAATGCAGACATCGTAACAGTTTCTACTTTAGACGGTATGGCAATTTTCTTTAGTTTCTTACATTTAAAAAAAAGGCCGTCTTTTACATATGTAATACCTGATGGTAATTTTATCTGCCTCAAATTATTGCAATATGAAAATGCACATGTTCCTATATTTCTTACACTATCTGGAATATTAATTTGTTTTATGCTTTCACAGTAATCAAATGCGCCATACCCAATATCTATTAATCGATTATACAACTGTACTTTTTCTAAAGACCTACAGCCGCTAAAAACATAAGATCCTAATTTATTCAAATTAACAGACCAATATAAATTCGTCAAACACCCGCAGTTTGCAAAGGACATAGAACCAAAATAAGTAATAGAATCTGTTGTTTTTACAGTTTTTAAGTTCAAAAAATCCTCGAATGCTCCCTCCCCCACTCCAGTTATCCCATCCTCAATTACAAGATGTTCTGTATCGTCCTGCCATATATACCATGACGGCTCCGGGCCATGCCCATCCATACTCGCGGCATCCTCTATCGCCTTATTCCCGGAAAAAGTCAGCGTCTTTGTCTTTTTGTCATAACCCCAGCTATTTCCGTTCTCATCCGTTCCGCTTGTCTTTCTTGCAGCATGGGCCGCGGGGGCGTTTACGAAAACGAAAGCACATAATAAACACACATTAATCAGATATATAATTTTGTTGCTCTTTATTTCCATGCATTCACCACCTTCTTGACTTTTTCACTGCTGACATTATCTGCCGTCTTTTTCAACTTTCCTTTTGAAGCATTTAGGTATTTTGACAATCTGATTATTCCATAAGATTTCACCAGATACTCTTTCTTTTTCCTCTTCGTTTTTATTTTCATAGCCTTTTTTACACTTGAGTGATATTTGATATTTTTAAAAACATTTTTTGTCCCTGCCTTATGTTTGATGACTGATTCATTGATCACTGCTCCACAGACGCTCATTGCGCCCTGATTAAATCTCTTTGGAATACATTCGGGCATATCCGCAAAATTTTTAGATTTATAAAACTTACCGGTTTTCGGATTTCTCGGTCCATGTTTTAGTCTTTTCCACTGCTTGCAAAGCTTTTTCACTGATTTTTTCTTTTTCCCCTGCGCTGATTTTCCTTTTATCCCTGTTGTGCTGTGGGCAAAAACATCTGCAACTGTATGCAAAGACATCCCATATATAAAACGGCTCTTATCCTCTTTTGTTGTATACTTATATCTTTTGAAACCCGCCTTTGCCGCTTTTTTTATATTTTTAACCAGACTCTTTGTCGACGCATCTGCATTTTTGGGTGTTATAAATTTCCCCTTTGTATACATTTTTGAAGCAACCTGCGTCATAATCCTATACGCCTTGACATAATCGCTCTTATAATATCCGTGGAATTTTGGATGGTCTACCATTCCTTTAACCTTTGAATTTTTATCATCAGGCCAATTTGCCCCATACCTTACTACAGACATACGCTTTGAAGTTTTAGTATGCTCTTCATTTCTCCAAAACGCAGTAACCTCTTTCTCATCTGTCAAAAGAAGACTTCCCTCATTATCCGCCATTTTTGCAATGGATTCCACTGCACCTGTCTCACTGTATTTCTCTTTATAAGAATCATATTGTTCCAGAGCATAAACACAATCGATCAGTCCATAACCAAAATACTCCTTTTCCCCCAAAGGGTGTGCTGTGGCATCAATTAACTGACGAATAAAAGCCGCAGATTTTGTTTTGTCCTGTTGCCACAACAATGCGGCAAGTGCAGTTACCTGTGGAGCCGCCATACTAGTTCCGGATTGGTTTGTTATGATCCCAAACGGCCCATATGCAGTAACATCATCCCCTGGCGCAACTACTTCAATTTCCTTTCCTTTCGCTGAATTTTCAGATAGCTGTGCATTACATTTCACAGAACCAACCGCCATTACTTCATCATATTTTGCTGGGTATTGTACCGATCCACCATTTCCCGCCGCGGCAATTATCAAAATTCCTTTGTTATAAGCTTTCTTTATTACATTATGTAATTTATCTGAATCTTTTGGAAATCCGCAACTTATATTAAGAATATCTACATCCTTTTGGATTGCCCACTCAATTCCCTCTGCCAGACGATTTACCGTTGTTTCGTTCGAATCATCCAACACCTCAGCAGAATATATCTGAACATAGGGATTAACACCTTTTATCTTCTCTTTCGACAACTGATTCAGATACTTATTATCAAACTCAAAAACAGCCTCATTTTTAGTGGCATCTGACGCCAGAATACCAGCAACCGCGGTGCCATGTCCTGAAACATCTTCAAATATAGGATTTTTATCATCATACTCATCTACAAAATTTTCTGATTCCACCACCTGAATATTCGATGAAAAATCAACACCCGAATCGATCAATCCTATCTTAATCGTATTCTGATTCTTTTTAAGGGCAGCCTGCACTCTTTCGTCATCTGCTTTTATCATAGAGCGATTCCAGTCTTTGTCAAAATCCATATACCATTTATCTTTTTGATATTGATATGTGACAACATCTGTCGGAACAGACACATCCGTGCCCTCGGCAAAACTTATCTGCATTCCAAATGTTTCACTCTCTTTTGGTTTTATAACAGAATTATAACCGCAATTTTTCAAGAAATAACGAGAGCCCTCGTGTTTCACAATCTCAGCTCTCCAAATATTATCAATAGACAGATCAGAGTTAAATTCCATTGACCAGTTTTCAATGTTCATGTCTGAATTATTATAAATAGTAGTATTCATAATACAGCCAGTATTCCATTGATTCTGGATTTCAAAACAGATCTTGCACTCTTTATCATTTACAACAAGCCTGTCTCCTAATATTTTATATGAATCCGGCACATTAATTTTATCTGTAAATGCCGCCTGAAATCCAAAGGAAACAGACTCTCCCGGTTTTATATTCTGATTGTGTCCGGCATTTTTTATATTATAAATGGTAGCAGCATGATAACTAACTCTGGCATTCCAGATATTTGTATACTCATCCGTAGAACTGTAGGAAAGTTCCCAATTTTCAATGACCTCTTCTCCTGTGTTTGTAATAACAACATTTGCAATATAGCCATTATTCCACTGCGATTCAATAATGTATTTTATAGTAAATCCATTTCCCTGAAAAATAGTTTCTTTCTGCTGGGCCGATGTCCCCGCTTTCACAATAGTTACATCACCCGCTGTTGTTCCCATCAGACAAGAAAGCACCAAAAGTTGCTCCTATATCTCCAACTACATCCATATTACAGCGAATTACTTATTCTGTCAATTCTTTCTTATTTTTTACATTTCCCACTTATTTCAGCACATCCTTTTCGCTCTGGTTCAGCCGGACTGCCGTGCTTTTTTCTATGTCGTACTCATACACCTGTGCGCTGGTGGGAAAATGCATCCCGAATTTCTTTGCCTTTTTCATAATCTCCCGGTAATCTATCGGCAGCTCTTCCAGTTCTTTTTCCTTTGTGGCATTCTCTGTCCTCAGCGCCGCGATCTCGTTCCTGAGCAGGAAGTTCTGCCGCTCCAGGGTCGTCTGGGAATTGTGAAGGCCGACCAGAGTAAAACAGCTAAATAACATCGCTGCCGTTATAGAGGCCGCCAGGCAGATTTTTTTTGCAAAGTGTCTTCTCACTTTCCTCTTCTCTACATCAACTACCCGAATCCTTCTGCCTGTATTTATGATCTGAATGGCTGTATTACCAACCGTATAGTCCATTGTGTTTTTCATGATATCCTCATTTCTGTGTCTCTATTCTGTAGTTCCGCGCCCTCCCACCGGTTTGCCGGAACTGTCTGTGGCCTCCACGATCAGTCTGGTGATAGCGCCGGAGCGGCTTGTGTAGTACTCCTTTGCATATCGGTCAACCCGCGTGATCACTTCCTCCTCCAGAGTGATGTTAATCCTCTTTTTCATTGAACTTCATGTCCCCCCAAAACGGTTTCCCCCAATCCCATAAGCCGTAACCGGCAAGCAATATACATACATTATACATATAAAGTGTGTATAAATCAACATTTTTTTCCAAGAAGGCAGCAAAAAAATTCCTGCTGATATGAACCCCTCCTCCCGCGCTGTAAATCATTTACAGACGCGGAATTACACTAGTTCATGTCAACAGGATTTCATTTCCCTCATTCTGTTCATTATTCTGGTATTTTTACGGCCGCACCTTTTTCACCCTCTATTTTTTATCCCTCTTCAGTGGAAACACTTTCCGTATACTGGCGGCCGAACGAATCGTATATGTACTCTTTCCGCACTGAGTACAAGTGCGATCCTCCCTCTCTACCGATTCCTCTTCAAAAGTGTGTCCACAGATCGGACATTTGTAAACATACTTCTGTCTGGTCTCCATCATGTCACTTCCTTCGTATTATAGTTATAAAGAATATCTGCCCATTTACAGACTACATATCCTCCATCCCGTCATCATCGTGATCAAGAAACTCACGGTTGGAAACTCTCTTTGCCTCGCGCTCTTTTTCTACCTGTTCCGACAACATCTCTTTCACTATCTTTGATTTTTTGACACTGACAATGCTGAAATCTTTCATTGTCTTATCCGCCGAACAACAGCTGATCGTCCCCACCCCGAATATCCGCTGGAAAAACGACCGGGTGAGTGTGACGTCCATAATGCGGTACAGCCGGACTTCATCCTCCCTCTTGTTCAAAAAACCCGTCTCGATAAACAGGCGGTCCTCCGTCAAGCGGTACTTTGTAAAAGACAACGGAAGACCAAATACCGGCCTCTTCCTGTCATGCCATAACTCTTCCATCTCTCAACCTCCAACAATATATACTTTAACAACGGACAGATACCCGCGGTCAGGCTGGGTGCTCTTCCATATACTCCTCAAGTATCCTGGCCGCACAGGCGGCAAGGTCGGGACAGGGACGCTTTTTATAATATTCCTCCGTCCTCTTCTCCGGTACCGGGGAGGATGCCTGTTCTTTCAGCCCCAGCAATTCCCGGCATACAATGGATCGGTTCTCATCGCGGAACCGCTTTGCCAGCTCCTGTATCCGGGTGTAATGTTCCGATTTCGCCTGGAAATCTTTAGGATCATTGTAGCCATAATAATAGCCCGCCACCAGAAACATGCCACTCACTGTTCCGCAGACTTCCCTGAGACGTCCCATGCCGCCGCCAAAAGAAGAGGCCATCCGCAGAGCCGTCTCCTTATCAATATCCATCTCATCACAAAAAGCAGCCACTACAGCCTGGGTACAGTTATACCCCTCCAGAAATAAATTCCGCGCTCTCTCTTCATGCGTCATGACAACCGTTCTCCTCTTCTCGCGCGGCCTCTCCCTGCCACGTCTTCTTCACCACACCGCACGGATCGCTGACAAGCAGGGCAGCCACCCAGATAACCATTCCCAGGGCAATTACAGCCAGACCAAGAAATGCATCATTTATCATATCAGCCCCGGACGGCATAAAATACTGTGCCCTCTGGTCCGCATACTCAAAAATTGCATCCACAAGCCACATCAGGGACGCCCCCCAGAAAAGATAACAGAGGATCCCGGCTTTCAGAGTCCTCGCCCTCTCACTACAGTACCACACCAGTGTCGAGGCGACTGCCGCAAATACAGTTAAAAGCAATGTCATCCGGGCGCCCTCCTATCTCTTTGCTCTCTGAACAGCAGGAGCCACTTCCCGCCTCACGATCCGGTCTGACACAAATGTCATGACGCCCCAGGCGGCCGTCACAAGAACTGCCATGCCCACGCCCGCCGTGGCCATCTCCCGCAGCATCTCCACTGCGTCGGCAGGATTTTCCGCCGCTGAAAGAAACGGAAACCACGGCACTACTTCTCCGTGCCATATATGTTCAAACAACAGCAGGGCAGAACCACCCCACAAAAAACCGGACAGTTTTCTCAATCTTGCGGAGAGCGGGATCCTTCCTTCTCCCACAGAAATCTCATTTCTGCCAGCCCTTATTTCTGTGTTCTCCTCCCTCTTTTTCGTCCACCGCGAAATCGCTGTCACCGCGACCGCCTCAGCGGCCGGTACAATAAAACATGCCATACACATACCTCTTTTCTGCGATATTCTCGCTTATATAATAATAATTTTACCATGTTTCCCACGACAGCGCAAACATAAATTTCGGGCGGCAGCTCTTTCCGGAAATGCCAGCTGCTTCTCCCGGGACAGACAGGGAATCAGCGGCGGATCAGCCGATAGATTTTTCCGATCTCTTCCTCCCCCGGCCCGCGCTCCGAAAACGCTGCCTGTTCCAGAATCCGCACACAGCTCTCTTCCTCCTCCCGGGAAATCTGCCAGGCCCCCGTCTCGGACAGATGCTGCACCTGCTGCCGGAAATTCACAAATCCGGCCATCTCTGGCTCTTTTCTACCCATTTTCCGAATATATTTTCGATAATCCATCAACAGCTGCTCGTTTCTGTCCGCCCGCGCATAGAGAATCATTCCACGGATCTTGCGGGCCATAAGGCATACGCCCACAGCAAAAACCGCAAGCGCAGCCACAAGGGCAAATGCCATAGCAGTGCCCCTCCCCCCCTGTATATCAGGCGCACCCGGCGTCCCTCCGGCCCCCTGTTCCCGGACCGGCTCGTCCCGTCCGCCTGCCAGAAGATCCGCCAGGCGCTGCCACAAACTCACGCCCTCTTCCCTCTCTATAGCGGAGGGCGGCGTAAACTCAATCACCTGCCACCCCTGCTCCGGGTCCAGGATCTCCACCCAGGCATGGGCGCTGGCATCCGTCACATCAACCGAGACAACTGCCGTCTGGCCCACCGGGTTATCCCCCTCATAATAATCGCTGTAATTTTTATCCGGCAAAACCGCGCCGTCTTCTGCCAGGTCGCCCGGATCAATGGCATATCCCTCGGCATACCGGGCGGGTATGCCGAGATAGCGCAGGATCAGCGTCGCAGAACTGGCAAAATGCGCACAGTATCCCTTTTTACTTTTTCCCAGAAAATAATTGACAAAATCCTGCCGGTAGGGCGTAGCTCCCGGCCGTATTGTATAGGGGATATTGTCCCGGAAATAGTCCGTGAGTTTCTTCACGATTTCCTTCACATCCCCCCGTTCCAGTCCGGCCTCCCTGCAAAACTCCGCGATCACGCCGCGGTTTTCCTCCGGCACCTCAAGCCAGTCCCCGCCCCTCTCTTCCGGCTCATATATTCTCTCCGAAATCTGGGGGTAAAAAACGTATTCCCGCGTCTCCCCGGGACTCACAACAACATCCACATCCGCAGAATAATAGGGCAGATAGGCCCCCGTTTCCGCCTCCACATTTGTGACAGCCATCTTCGCCCTGGCAGTTCCTTTTTCCCCTCTCTCAAAAGCCTTTTTCCTCTGGCTGACCGTGCTGTCAGCCACGTCCGGCAGCGCCTGCCCGGCAGCGTCTGTCCGTCTCTGCCAGCTATTGTAGTAAGGCCGGTAATCTGCCCCGGTAAACGTCTTCAGATACAGGCGGCTGTCACTGCACGGCGCATACTCCACCGTAAGATCCGTCTCATAATCCAGCCGGATAGCGTTGACTCCCCCGAGACGCCCACTGGTCAGCCCGCCCGTATTGGGATAATAATTAAACAGGCCCATAAATCCCAGCAGCATAAAATTTCCCATCGTGTCCATCGTTGCCTCTTTCATGCTGCTAGTCTTCTGTCTGTCGCGAAAACGGTTTTCCGGATAAATAACCGAGAGAATCTGTGTCAGGCAAAGACACAAAAGAAAGACAAGGAGAATGACCGACGCCATTGTCTTCCCGGCATAGACATATGAAACCGCCCGCTTCTTCCGCCGGTATTCATAACAGGTATTTTTACGGGATATACCGTAGTGCCCATTGCCGCGGATGGAATAGGAAGCAATCAGCCCGGATAGAAGCATCGCCACATAAAGGGGCGATGGCTCTTGTTCGATATAGAGCGGGATCAGCAGCATGCCGATTACCAGGGGAACCGCCGCCGCATACTGCATCCTGCGGGAGATCAGCACATTCATTAAAATACAGCACACCCAGCCGACATAGCACATGGAGATAGTCACGGACAGATACCGGTCGGAAATTTGTTCCGCGTAACTTCTCACCGCACTGCTGTCAAAAAATACAGCCGCCCGCTCGCCGAGCTGGTTGGCAACCGCAAAGACACCGCTGCTTATATAGTCCCCAAACGCAACGCCCATACCGGACATCACAAAAAGCAGAACAAAATAGCCGGCATTCTCCCAGATTTTATTGTAATACAAAACAGCGCAAAACATGGCCGCCGCCAGAACAACAACGTGGATCAGCGGGTACATGCAGCGGATATCCAGGGCAGAGAGATAACACCCGATCCCCCCCATAACGATCAGATAGACCAGCACACCTTTCAAGAGCAGGGTAATCAGGCGGTTCTCCTCCTGTTTCCACGAATCCATGCGGAGACAGACGCCCTCTGCCAGTGTCATGTCCTCCCCCTGCAAGCCTTTTTTTCTCCTAATCATTTTCACACATCTCCACTTGAACCTCCCCCTCCCGCTCTGTCACAGAGAGGTATGTCCCCAAAAAAGGAAAACAGTTCTTCATATATTCCCGCTGACGCTCTGCCGTCCGCAGGCTCAGCGCCGTGCGGTACAGATCGCAGTAGGAGGCCCGGACTGCCTGGCGGGATCCGCAGCGGTACTCATCAAAGCAAAACAGGCCCTGGTTCCAGCACAAAAGGCATACCGGCAGATGTCTCTCTGTCAGCGAGGCCGCGAGACCATACACGGTCTCCAGAATGCGCTCTGCCCTCCGCTTGTCTGGCGGCAGGCCAATCACGATCACCATCTCGCTGCCCGCAACAGCAACCCTCTCTTTTACCATCAGCTCATCCTGCCTGGCAGAAAGTTTCCAGTGAATATCCCGGAAGCGGTCCCCCGGAATATATTCCCGGATGTCACTGACCTCCGAAAAATCATTTCCTTTCTCCCTGCTCTCCTCTGTCTCCGAGGCGCCGGACAGATACTGCTCCATATCCGGTTCCACTCCCCCGCCGTCCCGGGGCAGTGCAAACACTTCACACTCTCTGTCGATCCTGCGGCGACATTCCACAAGTCCCATGAGATCCTGAAAAGCAGATTTTTCAAGAGCCACTGTAAAACGCCCCTGGTCTTTTAACTCCAAAGGAAGCCGCAGAGAGCTCTCCCCGTGCATGCGGACCGCCATGGACACTGCCACATCGGAACCAGAACCAAAAAAAGTGTTCCCGATCCGCAGCGACATGCGGCCGTCTAAAACCGGATACCAGCGCGGATTTTTTACCCGCAGCTCCAGCGGGACGATATCCCCGCAGGACACACTCTGGCTTCCCGCCCCCAGCTCCCATTCCATGGCGCCATCCGCCCATAAAAGTCCCGCCACAGAGAGTATCGGAAACAAGATGAGCAGCACTGCTGTCACCCACCAGAAATAGTTACCGAGAAAGAATAGAAAAAAGAAGTCCATCCCCAGCAATACAAGATACATGGCCACCCGGACCGGGCGCCACACAATCTTCCTCCTTCGCCTCATCCGCTGTCCCCCTACATACGGGGGCTCTTGACCGAACCGATAAGGACTCTTATGCAGTCCTCAGTCGATTTTCCCTCAGCCCTGGCCCTCGCGCTGATCTTTACCCGGTGCCCGAGAACATCTTTTGCGACATTCTGTACATCCTCCGCCGTTGCATAATCCCTTCCGTCCAGCACCGCCATCGCCCTGGCCATCCGCAAAAGAGCTATTGTCCCGCGCGGACTGGCCCCCGAAGAAAAAAGTTCATGTGCCCTCGTCTCTTCCACGAGGGATACCATATATTCATAGAGCGAATCGTGAACAAAAATATTCTCCGCCCACTCCTGGAGAGCCGTCAGTTCCCCCAGAAGCAAAACCGGTTTCAGGGAATTTACCTTGTTCCACACCTCCCCCTTCAGCAGTGCCACAGCGTCATGATGGGCGGGATAACCCATCGTCAGGCACACCATAAAGCGGTCCATCTGCGAATCCGGGAGCATCTGCGTCCCGGAGGAACCCAGGGGATTCTGAGTGGCGATAACAAAAAATGGCTCCGGCAGAGTCCTTGTCTCCCCCTCCACGCTGGCCTGCCTCTCCTCCATAACTTCCAGAAGGGCAGACTGGGTCTTCGGCGACGTCCGGTTCAGCTCATCCGCCAGAAACAGGTTACAAAATACCGACCCCTCGCGGAATTCAAACTGTCCAGTCCCGCTGTTATACATAGAAAAACCGAGAATGTCACTCGGCAGCACGTCCGGCGTGAACTGAACCCGCCGGTAATCCAGTGACAGCACTCTGGCAAACGTAGTGGCCAGCGTCGTCTTTCCCACTCCCGGCACATCTTCCATCAAAATGTGCCCTTTCGCGATCACTGCCGCCAGCACCTTTTTCACAACATCCTCTTTCCCTTTGATCACCTGGTTCACCATGCCCATGACTTCCCGGAGTTTTCCGTCTGTCTGTATGTCCATCGCTCAGCTCCTCCGCATTTAAATCGTAATTTAAGTCTCATTCTCACCGCACTGGCGCAGTATTTCCTGATATACAACCGGATAGGGAAGATGCCTCTCCCGGCAGATTGATGCCACACTCTCATACTCCGGGTAATATCTTGTCTCCCCCTCCAGCTCGCAGGCCTTTACCTGCGCCTCGCCGTATTTCGTTGTAACGGCGCGGATCTCCCGGGGCAGCACAGTCCGGTCTATGTGCAGGCGGCGGATCCCGATAGTAGTTGTCTCAGAAAAGATAATATTCTCCAGCTCTCCGGCCCGGTCCTCATCACAGATTACATTTAACTGCCAGGCGGGACGGTTTTTCTTCATATAGACCGGCATATAGCTGACGTCCCTGGCCCCGGCCCCAAACAGCCTCTCCATAACAAATCCCAGAGCCTCCCCGGTACAGTCATCCAGGTTGCTCTCCAGTTTACACAGGTGGCACTCTTCTCCGGCAGCCGTTTTGTCCCCGATCAGCATCGCCCGAAGGATACTGGGCCTCTCATATGTACGCTTTCCGGCTCCTAAACCCACCGCTCTCACAGAAAATGACTCCGGCAGCTGGCTTCCTGTCCTCACGGCAGCCACGATGGCCGCGCCGGTAGGCGTAACAAACTCCCCTCTCACATCCATAATATGAAGAGGGATATCATGGGCCGAGACAATATTTGCCACTGCCGGGACCGGCACTGGCAGGATCCCGTGCTGGCATCTCACTGTCCCGGTTCCCTCCCACAGATCCGGCACAATCACCCCGGACACCCCCAGATCGTCCAGGCACACCGCCGCCGCCACAATATCCACGATAGAATCAATAGCACCTACCTCGTGAAAATGAACCTCCTCCAGCGAAACCCCGTGGGCTTTCGCCTCCGCCTCCGCCAGAATCTGAAATATGCGCTCTGCCCTCGCTCTGGCCGTCTCTGTCATCGCCGTCCCCGCCAGGATTTCCCGCACCTGTGAAAGCCCCCTGTGCCCGTGGTGGTGATGGTGCTCTCCGCGGTGATATTCCTCATAGCTCTGGCCGTGGAGATATTCCATATCGTGGTCATGGTTTTCATGGGCGTGATCCAGTATGACATGAAAATCACAGCAGTCGATCCCCGCCTTTTTAACCCGGCTGATCTCTACCCGGAACCCATCGGCCGGGATACTCTCCAGCACCTGCATCAAAACATCTTCCCTGGCACCGAGGTCAAGCAGGGCGGCCACCACCATATCCCCGCTGATCCCGGCATTACACTCCAGATACAAACAATTTTCCATCAGTCAACCTCATTTCTACGCCGCTCAGACAGCGCGTGATTCATACTCCCCATCTGGTATCCTCCCAGATCCTGTGTCACATAAGTAAATCCACATTTTTTTAATTCAGATAGAATTAAATCTCGATTATCCAGTAACTTTCTCATGTCCTCCGGCAGCACCTCAATCCTTGCCACCATCCCCGGCCCATCGCCGTGAACCCTCACACGCACCTGGCAGAATCCCCTGTCCGTGAGAAACTGTTCCGCCCTCTCCACCATGGAAAGTTTTTCTTCTGTAATCCTGTCTCCATAGGCAAAGCGGGAGGACAGACAGGCGGCCGATGGCTTGTCCCATGTGGAAAGATTTAGTTCTTTTGATAAAATCCTGATTTCATTTTTCGACAATCCCACACGGTGCAGGGGACTCTTCACCCCCAGCTCCCGGATTGCCCTCATGCCAGGGCGGTAATCCCCCTCGTCGTCTGCATTTGACCCCTCCGCGACACAGGCCGCGCCCTCTCTCTCTGCCGCCTCCCGTATTTCCCGGAACATCTGCTTTTTACACAGGTAACAGCGGTCTGGCGGATTCTGTGCAAAACCGGGGATCTGTAGTTCGTCAACTGCGCATATCACCTGGCGGATCCCCTCCCTCTCACAGAACTCTACCGTCTCTGCCCGCTCTCTCCCGGGGAGGGAGCGGGACTGTACAGTAACCGCCACCACCCTGTCACCGAGCACATCATGGGCCGCCTTTAATAAAAATGTGGAGTCCACTCCGCCGGAAAATGCCACCGCCACACTGCCGAGTTCTTCCAGATATTCTTGCAGGCGTTTCAGTTTGTCTCTTCCGCACCCTGTTTCACATTCCATCCCGGCTCTCCTTTCCGCCGACAGCCAGGCGGTTAATCTGCGTCGCCATATAACCCGCCCCATATCCATTGTCAATATTCACAACAGCCACGCCATTGGCACAGGAATTGATCATCGTAAGGAGGGCCGACAGCCCATTCATGCTGGCCCCGTATCCAACCGATGTGGGGACCGCAATGACCGGGTTCCCCACAAGCCCCCCTATCACGCTGGCAAGAGCCCCCTCCATGCCGGCCACCGCCACAACACAGTTTGCGCGCTGGATCTCGTCCACATTTGCCAGCAGGCGGTGGAGTCCGCTGACCCCTGCATCATAGACCCTCTCCACCCGTGCGCCAAAAAATTCCGCCGTCTGGGCGGCCTCCTCTGCCACCGGGATATCCGCCGTTCCGGCAGTGCAGACTACGATTAATCCCTCTCTCTCTTTTTTATCCCTCTCGATTTTTAAAATCCGGGATATCCCGTCATAGCACACATAGGGCAGTGCCTCCTTTACCAGCTCATACTGCCGTCTATCCGCACGGGTGCCAAAAACTTCTCCGTACTCCTCATACATTTTTTTGTAAATAGCGACCAGATACTCATCGGGCTTTCCGCTGCAAAAGACCACTTCCGGAAACCCGGACCGGACCTCCCTGTGAAGATCCAGCCTGGCAAACCCCATTTCCTCAAAGGGACGTTTTTTCAAATATCTCTCTGCCTCTTCTACCGACAGATCCCCCTGTCTGACCCGGTTTAACATTTCTTTTATATCCACTCAGAACTACCCCCTGTTTTCGGATATATGTATGAAAAAAGGGCGGCTGGAAACGCGCCCTTTTTTGCCGGCCTCTCAGTCCGCCTTCTTGCCTGCCAGATACTCCTGGATGGAATTCATCACCTCATCCGAATCCAGCCCGTGAACGACACAGGCGTCTTCCAGTGACTCGCTGATTGAGGAGGGGCAGCCCACACAGTGCATGCCGGACTGCATGAGCACATAGGCAATCCCCTGGTCATACTCCAGCATCTCACCCATTGTCGTCTGTTTCGTAATTTCCATTGTATCTTCTCCTTTCGGATATTCTCCTGGTTTTTTGTAATACTACAAAAGATATTGTACCCCAATTGCCCGGATTATTCAATTACAAATTTTCCATATAAAAAGAAAGCCCTCTGTTCGCGCGATAGGACGCAATGATCTCCGGTGCACCCGCGCCACTTTTTAACAGGCCGAGCAGCATCTCCCTAGCCAGCTCAAACATGCGGAACAGATCCGTCTTTTCCGGGACGCGTGCATATACTTTCCAGCACCCGGTATAGAGAGCGTTCTTTCCTCTGTTCTGGATATAGCCTCTGACATCCTCAGCCGGATACCCGAGGATCAGTCCGAGTTCATGGGGAAATTCTGATATGCCCGCCCGGTATCTTCTGTACCGGGCACGAAACTCCCACAGGATATCCGCAAGACACCGTGTATCATACC
>CANRMO010000042.1 GCA_947631755.1 uncultured Lachnospiraceae bacterium
TTTTCATACTTCATTGCCACATGGATGACCGGGGATTTTGCCACATATTTCTTTTTCCCGTCCACCACTTTATAAGCGGCAATATAATATTTATACGCACGGCTCTTTTTCAGCTTCTTATGCGTATAGCTGCGCTTTGCTTTCGCTTTCACGTTTTTTAGTTTCTTATAGTTCTTCTTGCCGTCGCAGTAGGACCAGTACACTTCATAGCCGGATGCGTTCTTCCATTTCAGCCACGTCAGTTTAATGCCGGCACTGCCTTTCTGCTTCCCGGCTGCCAGCAGGATGGACAGGTCTTTCCTTTTCTCAATCTCATTTCCGGTCTGGCCAGACTCGTCCGGTGCCGGTGTCCCCGGTTCTTCTGTTCCTACCGGTGTCGGCGTTGGCGTCCCCGGCTCTGTCTGCTTAGGACTGTCTTTATAGCAGATTGCAAATGTGGAGAATTTATCTGTTTCAAAGGTAAATTCCGCACTTCCCTCGTTGTATGTGCCTTTAATAATGTCTATCTTTCCCTCATGCAGGCGTATAATCTGGTAATCCCTTACCATCAGCACGTCTTTATTGCGGATTTCCTCCGGTATGACGATGGTAACGGAGACTGGTTTTTTCGGCTCATGGATCCTCTCTTTCTCCCCATTCCCTACCTGCTTAAAGAGAGAGGCGTCAAAATACGTTACTTTCGCCCCGGCTCCCACGGATTCCTCTGCCGTTTTTTCCACCTGTGCTTCCTCAGCTTCGGTTATGTCCACGCCAGGCGCAATTTCCAGCCAGATTTTCGCATTGGCGCCGCCATCCACTGCATCTATTTCCTCTGGTGTCAGTATGCTCTTTGCCAGCTCCTCCTTAGAATCATTTAGCACCGTGTCCGGCGCACCGGACAGCACCTCCACCTCTTTCTCAATTTTCCCAGCATACGGGTCGGCCGGAGTCCCCAATGCTTCTATCGTCCGGTATATTTTTGCGCCGCATATTTCACAGCTTTTATACTGTCTGCCGGGTTCATCTTCCGTGGCTTCTTTTTCTACCGTCCACTGCTCCGGGAAGGTATGCCCGTCTGCCGGGATAATAATTTTACTGCTGTCTGTTTCCGTATTTCCCTGCCCATCCGCAAAGAGCTTATGGCAGTCGGAACAAGTCCAATATTCTCTGTTCCCTGATTCCGTGCAGGCAGGCTCTTTTGCCTCCGTTTTCTCCATGGTATGGCATTTCGTCCGTACTTCCGTCTTTTCCGGTTTGGAAACAAAATGATTCTCTGTGGCTTTTATCCTCACATAAAGGTCGTATTCTGTATCTGCATCAAGCCCGGTAAACGTTCCTGTCGTATTGACATCTCCCCAGTCAGGGATTTCTCCTTTCTTCACAAGGACATATTCTTCCTCACTGTCCGGATCGTCCAATGTAACCGAATGATCCGTTACCGTTACCTGCTTATCTGTCAGCACAGGCCTGTCAGGAATCCGTATCATGGTCTTGTCACTGGCAGGAACGGTCATGCCGTCCTCCGTCCCTTCAGGATATCGTATATAAATGTCTGTTCCCGGCACAACAGGCAGGGAGCCGTCTGCCCCTGGCGTGACCCTGCTTCCTGATGGGTCAGAAGGATCTGTATAGACCTCCACGTTTCCAATCGCTTCCGGCAGCTTTACGGTCTCGTTTCTATAGTCCGGGTTAAGCTGCTCCAGTGTAATCTCCGGTGCTTTCGGTATGGTAAAAAAGCTTTCCTTCCCCACTTCGGACAGATTTCCGGCGGCATCCTCAAGCACCACATAGACCGTATGCTTCTCGCCGGGAGTAAGACCGGTTATCGTAAAGCTGCTCTCCTCATTGCCTATGATATCCTCTGCACCGCCCTTTTGCCCGCTCTGTTCTTTTACTTCCTGTACATTCGGCTCTGTTCCAGAATCGGCAATCATCCAGTAAGCCTTTCCACCTTCAGACGGGGTAAAACGGATGTCTGCGCCCTCCTTTGTCGGATTCCAGACGGCAGGCTCTTTACGGAAAAACGGAGACCCGGTATCCAGCTTGACGGTAACGGTCTGCCATTCGCTTTCATTTCCGGCGTTGTCAACTGCTTTGACATAATAAGTATGCGTGCCATCCTCTGTTACCTGTATGCTAAACTCCTTCCCATAGACCGGGGAGGTTCCGGGCAGCCCCGTTACCGTCTGCTCTTCGCCGTTTTCCCCATCCTTCCATTGGATACCTGCAATGCCGCCGGAAAGGATAGCGGTGTTTCCGCTGTCTTTGTCATCCGTTGCCGTTACTGTAATAGTAACGGCGGTATTATACCATCCGTCCCCGCTTGGCATCAGTCCGTTCGGAAATGCGAAAGAGACCACAGGCGCATAGTCCTCCGCAATAATCTTCCCTCCATTTGCCGTAAGGCTGGTCTGTGTGGCATTGCCCGCCTTATCCTTTGCCGTCAGCCGAATCGTTCCGCTAAATTCTGCATTTAAAGCAATTTCATAGTAACCGCCCTGCGCCTGCACTATTTCTGTCTGTATGGTGCCGCCATCAGCTTCTACAGTATAAGACACTTCCTCAATACCGGAAAGAGTATCGGTAATGCCTGCCGCAGGTATTTGAATCCTCATGCTCGTTTTCCCGATTATCCAGTCCCTCAGATTTTTTGTGCCGTTTTCCACAATCATTCCGGTAAGGTCTATCACAGGCGGCGTTTTATCCAATTTGTAGAAAAACTCTGTCTCATAAATATTTCCTTCGCTGTCCTTCACATAGATGGCCTTTTTGCTTCCCTCCGCTATACTCTCCTGCGAAATGGTAACAACATCCCTTCCGATGTTCGCAGGGGTATCTCCCACACTGCAGCCACTCTCTGGGGAAAGTATGATGTCAACATTGTACCAGTCGTCTGTGGGTTCCGGGCTGATGGTGACGTAATCCGTAAGGCTCTTATTTTCTGGAAGCGTTCTGTATTCTATCGTATAATTCCTGGTAATGCTCCCTGAGTAGTTGCCCTTTCCTCTCACTGTTACCTGAGCAGTTCCCACATTTTTGTTATCGGCACAGCTGACATCGTAATCTGTTCCGCCTGTCAATGTCGTTTTACCATCTTTTACCGTTACGGCAGGCATGACTCCGGCGCCTGTATAATAATAAGGGCCGGCATCTACCGTTACCATCTCATCCGCCAGTGGTTTTTGCTCAATCGTAAAGGGCACCGTTTTTGTCTCGCTGTAATTCCCCTTTCCGGTAATGGTAATTGTATAAGTTCCGGCATTTGTCTGCTGATTGCCGCTTACCGTATAATCCGTTCCGGCAGTCAGCGGCCTGCCGCCCACCGTAACCTCCACTTCCTGTGTCTGTTGGCTTCCATTATAAGTCAGACTGCCGCTCTTTAACGTAATTCCCGCATCTTCTACGCTGCGTTGGCTGATTTTTACTTGTGCAGAACCAGTTTGGGTCTTATAGTTCGCCTTTGTAACCTGATAATACACTGTATAAGTGCCGGCATCCGTATACGTCGGACTGGATGACAGCGTATAGCTTCCAGAGGAACCTTTCCGGTATTTTACCTCTGCCTTTTCGGGTACATCAACCTTAATGCCATGCGCCTTACCGTCATAAGTGCCTGTGTAAGAAGTTGCAGAAACACCCGTCAGCGGTATGGCAGTAATCTCGAAATTCTTACTGGCACTTCCGGTATAATTGCCTTTCCCGGTAATTTTAACTTTTGCGGTGGTTCCTGTATTTATGTTATTCTCATATCCAATACTATAATCCGTGCCCTTTACCAGGACAGTGGTGCCGTCTTTTATTGTGGCAGCGGGCATAATTGCGCTTCCTGTATATGGGTATGAGGCGAGAGCGAGAGTTATCATATTGTCTGTAAGGGGTTTGGGGCTAATCGTAAATGTAGTGCTTGCCCTTACATTATTAACCTCAATGACCGCTGTAGCCGTTCCCGCATTGATATTATTGGTATAGGTAAGTTCCGGTTCTGTTTCCTGCCAGCTCCCACTGTAGGTAACAGCAGCCGGTTTAATTTCACTCCCGGTATAAGTATAATTTGTTCCATTCAAAGAAAGCGTGGCGACAGAATTGGCACTGCAATTTTTACAGCTCTGCGTAATAGTACTGCCACTTGAAGCATACTGATACCCATGCGTTTTACCAAGGAAAATTACATCCTGATACTTTATTTCATATTCAGCAGCGTCGCTTGTAAAATACTTACTATAATTGGCACAGCTCTCTGTCGCACATTTTTGGCGCACATTTTTGCGCCAGCCGGTAAAAAAAGCAGTCAAATTACACTTTTCTGTAAAATGACTGCCTTATGTTATTTTAGGAATTACTGTTCTTTCCTGCGTGATTTACATTTTCTTGTATCATATCCTGCATAGATTGGCTTAATGACTTATAAATCTTTTGCTTTTTACACAATATATTGTGCATTTCTCTAGTTTTTTCTCTATATATTGCGTTTACTTATCCATGCTTTTGAGCGTCGGAAACAATATCACATCTCGTATCGCGGGCGAGTCGGTAAGCAGCATCACCAGCCGGTCGATCCCATAACCAATCCCGCCTGTGGGCGGCATACCGACGGAGAGCGCATTCAGGAAATCCTCATCGGTGTGGTTTGCCTCATCGTCTCCGGCCTCGAAAGCCTTTTCCTGCTCCTCAAACCGCTGTCTCTGATCGATCGGGTCATTTAGCTCGGAGTAAGCATTGCACATCTCCCAGCCGTTGATGTACAGCTCAAAACGCTCAACATAATCCGGATCATCCGGCTTTTTCTTTGTCAGCGGAGAGATTTCCACCGGGTGGTCCATGATAAAGGTGGGCTGGATCATCTTATCCTCGCAGAACTCATCAAAGAAAAGATTTATAATATCCCCTTTCTTATGGCGCTCCTCATATTCCACATGATGCTCTTTTGCGACGGCCTTTGCCTCTTCATCTGTTTTGATCTCACGGAAATCCACACCTGCGTACTGCTTTACCGCTTCTAACATCGTCAGTCTCGCAAAAGGTTTTTCCAGATCAATCTCGGTTCCGTTATATGTGATCCGCGCACTGCCGCAGACTTTCTCTGCCAGATAGCGGAACATGCTCTCTGTCAGCTCCATCATCCCCTCATAATCGGTGTACGCCTGGTACAGCTCCATCAGAGTAAATTCTGGATTGTGGCGGGTGTCCACTCCCTCGTTGCGGAACACGCGCCCAATCTCATAGACGCGCTCAAGCCCGCCGACGATCAACCGCTTCAGATACAGTTCCAGTGAGATGCGGAGTTTTACATCCTCATCCAAAGCATTATAATGTGTCTCAAAGGGCCTTGCCGCTGCGCCGCCCGCATTGGACACAAGCATAGGAGTTTCCACCTCCATAAAATCCCTTCCGGCGAGAAAGTTCCGAATCTCCTTCAAAATCTGGGAACGCTTCACAAATGTCTCTTTCACATCCGGATTCATAATAAGGTCAACATATCTCTGGCGATACCGGATATCCGTATCGGTGAGGCCATGGAATTTCTCCGGGAGGATCTGGAGGCTCTTGGAAACCAGGGTCACGGATTCCGCGTGCACAGAAATTTCTCCGGTCTTTGTCTTAAACACTTCTCCGGTGATGACAAGCAGGTCACCCACATCATATTTTTTGAAATCTTTATAGGGATCTTCTCCGATATTATCCCTCGCCACATATGCCTGTATATCGCCTTTCAGGTCGCGTATATTACAAAAAGAGGCCTTTCCCATGACACGCTTAAACATCATGCGCCCGGCAACCGTCACCGTCTGCCCCTCCATCTCATCATAATTATCCTTAATATCGGCCGTGTGATGAGTCACGTCACATTTCGTAATGGCAAAAGGGTCTTTCCCGGCCTCCTGTAAATTCGCCAGCTTTTCCCTTCTCACCTTCAATAACTGATTAATATCTTCTGCCACTTTCTATTACTCCTCGCTCTCAATTCTTATGAAATTCCAGTATCTCATACTGGATCATGCCCGCTGGTGTCTCCACTTCCACTGTCTCTCCCGGCTTGGCGCCGATCAGTGCCTTGCCCACCGGAGATTCATTTGAAATCTTGCCTTGCAGGCTGTTTGCCTCTGTCGAACCGACAATTTTATACTCCATCTCCTCGTTAAACTCAAGGTCTTTGATCTTTACCGTACATCCGACATTGATTACACTGGAATCTCCCTCATCATCTGCCACAACTTCTGCATATTTCAAAATTTTGTCTATCTCTTCAATGCGCAGCTCAATGTCCCTCTGTTCCTCTTTCGCGGCGTCATACTCGGCATTCTCCGATAAATCCCCCTGTTCCCTCGCCTCTTTAATCTTCTGGGCAACCTCGCGGCGCCGGTTGACTTTCAAATCATGCAATTCGTCCTCTAAGGCTTTCAGGCCCTCATAGGTCATAATGTTTTTTTTCATTTCTTCCATGGTACTACCTCCTAGGATTTTAACATCATTTTATTATAGCCCAACAGCCAGCCCTTGTCAATCCGCAGGTTCAAATGCTTTCTTCTCAGCCTCAGAATCTTTCTGGTCATCGTCCGCCCGGATCACGATATTCTTATACTTTGCCTTTGAAATGTTCAGCAGCGTATTGTTCTGCATTGCCGCCCAGTTGGCGTCCGATATACTGCTGACAGTATCCGGGTATCCGGCTTTAACCGCCGCCTCAAGGCCTGTGCTGTACGACAGGACGACGCGGATCGGGTAATACTCCATTGTGTCAAATGTATTCTCTGTGACAACAGGGTTCAGGACACCTCGGAGCAGAAGTCCCACATAGCGGGTCTGCTCCCCGTTTGCGTTCCAGTTGCCATCCGAGAGAGACTGGATATTCTGGAACGTGTTATTTTTTATCACGCAGTCTTTCCAGTTCAGAGCGCGGATCGCCGAATTATAAGTACCATTTACCGTATTCCCGGTTATCTGCACATTCTCATGGTAGAGCTGGGCCGTGCCGGAACAGGAATAGGTATGGCTTCCCACAGCCGTTCCCACATTGGTAAATGTATTATTTCGGATGAAAATATCCCGGCATGTAGTCTTATCGTGGGCAGACCAGTCATAATTAAACCCATCTGTCACCAGGTCATTGCCATCCACGTTTATGCACTCCTTATAGCTTTTCAGATCATAGGGCTTAAACCCGATAAAAGAACAGTTTTCAATCGTTACATTGTTCGACGAATTCAGTTCGATAAAATGTGAGCCGTACTCATTCATAAAAGTAATGCCGCTGATCGTAATATTTTTTGCACCGCCCATGGCAAGCGTCATCGTGTTCAGCACATTGACGCAGTCAAACTGCACAGTTCCCGTCCCGAGGATTTTGACGTCGTGTGAGCCGTTATAGCCGCTCACCGTGCCCTTTGTCCCGTCCAGGGAGGGCGGCACGATAGTAAAGAGCGTCTTGGCATAACAGATATCCGTAGCCGTCGTCCCTATTTTCCGGAAAACAACGCCGTCTTTCAGATTCAGCGTGACATTCGACGGAATGCAGATATTATTTGACACCTGGTATACCCCCGGTTCCACAGTAATCGTCCCGCCGCCGGCATATTCCAGCTGCTCCATATAAGAAGTAAAAATATAATAGACTTTCCGCTTGCTGTAATCCGAATTTTTCATGTACTTTTCGTGGTAAGGATCTGTCGTTGTTGTAATCGTAAAATTTTTATCCGTCTTATTTCTGAAAAACAAAATCTGCACCCCTTCATTTGTCACGTAATAGTGAGATAAACCGGACAGTGTATTGTCCTGCATTTTATCAAGGCAGCTGCTCTCCAGCACAGACTTATTGGCTGGCAGGGCACTTCCCTTTCCTGAATTTTTTGCGGCATCGAATAGAAACGCATAGTGGGCACTGCTGACGGTATTTTTCTGGATCGACGGATTATAGACGCCAAAACCTTTCACAAGGCAGTTTGATTTCTTGCCGGCAGACTTAATATTCATCGCATTGCCTGTGATAGACGGGGTTTTCCAGTCCACTGCGTACACGGCATATTTTTCTGTGTCGGTAAATGTATTATCCTTTATTTTTATGCCAGTCTGGTAGTAGACGACCGTCTCCCCCTTTGCATTTTTCGCTGTCGTATTCTTACTTGTCCCGACCGCATAATTCTGGCCTCTGAATGTATTGCCCGATATGGTGATCTTTTTATTGACCGTGTTATCCAGCTTGCTCCACTTACCGGAAAATCCGTTGGTATCCGGGCTGATATTTTCCAGGCGGATCCCAAACCGGTTCTTTAAGCCGGACTTGGCAGCGCCAGCCATAAACTTACACTTTGTGATAGATACATTTTTTGACCCCTCTACCCAGATATAACTTCCGCCTTTTTTATTTTTAAACTGGATCCCGGAAATGGTGATGCCGCTGGCATGTCCGGCATAAATTCCGGTGGCCTCACTGACTTTCCCGAGATCAAAAATAACCGTTCCGCTCCCGGTGATCTTCACATTTTTTGATGCCTTATACCCCGCTACCGCTCTCTTCAATCCACTCTTTCCTTCTGGCAGGAGCTGAAACATAAACTTGCTGCTCTTCAATTTCGATGTGCCAGTCTTTGTGGTCTTTTTCAACTTAACGCCCTTACTGCATTTGATCGTCACATTCGACGGCACATAAATCGTGCACGGAATCTTATATGTACCTTTTTTCAGTTTTAATGTACCGCCCTTTTTCCCCATCTTCGCCAGATAGGACTGGATCGTATAATAATTTTTCGTGTTCTTGTTATAATACGGTTTCCGCCTATAGGCAGAAGAACACGGCGCAGTTTTCGTGCCGATCGTATATGTCTTTGCCTCAGCCTTTGCCCCCGCAAATATCGTACACGCCGTCATCACTGCCATAATCCCCAGTATTTTAGTTATTTTCTTCATCAGACAAACCTCTTTTCTACTTTCCTTTTTCATGGGACAGGCGCGCCCGCGCGCCATCCCTGTCCCCGGCCGGGATTTCCCCGCCACTACATAATTCTATAGTATATAGTAGAAATTTGTCAAATTATTGAAAATGGGACAGGCAGGATGGCCTCCGCCTGCAGCAATTTCCCAAAAAACAAAAAAACAGTGTGCCGCCGGATCCGCTGGATTTACACCAAACTCTGGCTGCACACTGTTTTTATTATTTAATTTGCTCTACAATTTACGTGTCTTATTTATACAGCTCTACCAGTTTCTGCAGATGCTCGAAACGTGCCCTCGCAGCATCCTCGGATTCCTTGAAGAGTCTCTCTGCGCGCTCTGGGAATGGTTTTACCAGACGTGTGTAACGAGCCTCGTTGTTCAGGAAATCCTGATAACCGTCAAAGTCTGTCTGTTTCTCCGATGCGAACGTAAACGGATTCTGACCCTTTGCTTTCAGCTCCGGATTGAAAGAGAACAGGTTCCAGTAACCGGCTTTCACTGCTTTCTTCATCTCATCCTGGCAGTGATTCATACCGCCCTTAGCGATTCCGTGGAGCTCACAAGGAGCGTAGCCGATGATCAGGGAAGGCCCGTTGTAAGCCTCAGCCTCAGCGATCGCTTTTACTGCCTGTGCCGGGTTGGCGCCGAGAGCGATCTGTGCCACGTATACATAACCGTAGCTCATAGCGATCTCTGCCAGAGATTTCTTTCCGACTTCTTTACCCGCTGCGGCAAACTGGCAGACCTCGCCGATGTTGGACGCCTTGGATGCCTGGCCGCCTGTATTGGAATACATCTCCGTATCGAATACCATTACATTAACATTCTCTCCGGATGCCAGCACATGATCCAGTCCGCCAAAGCCGATGTCGTATGCCCATCCGTCTCCGCCGAAGATCCATACAGATTTCTTGGAGAGGTAATCTTTCTTGGCAAGAACTGCTTTTGATTTCTCACAGCCGCATTTCTCCAGCTCTGCTACAAGTGCCTCTGTGGCAGGAGCATTTGCCTTTGTGTCATCCTTTGTCTCAAGATATTTGTCAATGGCAGCTTTCAGCTCAGCCGATGCCTCGCCGGATTCACCAATTTCTTTGATGATCTCAATAGCCTGGTCGCGCAGATATTTCTGTCCAACATACATACCAAGACCGTGCTCTGCGTTGTCTTCGAACAGGGAGTTTGACCATGCCGGGCCTTTCTTGCTGTCCTTGTTCACCGTATACGGTGAGGTGGCAGCCGGGTTGCCCCAGATCGAGGAGCATCCTGTCGCATTGGAAATATACATCTGCTCACCGAACAACTGTGTGATCAGTCTTGCATAAGATGTCTCTGCACATCCTGCACAGCTTCCGGAGAACTCAAGCAATGGCTGATTGAACTGGCTCCCCTTTGGTGTGGCATCATTCAGGCCGATGTCTTTCTTGCCCACATTTGCCACCATATAATCAAATACCGGCTGCTGGTCTGCCTGGGACTCCTGCGGAACCATCTTGATGGCCTCTTCATCTGCTTTCGGGCATACCGTAATACACTCGCCGCATCCCATACAATCCAGAGGAGATACACTCATGGTAAACTTGTACTCGCCTGCTTTCGGTTTCATATCAGCAACTTTAAGCTGTTCCGGAGCGGCCTTGATCTCATCCTCTGTCATAAGGAACGGACGGATCGTTGCGTGGGAACATACAAAAGCACAGTTGTTACACTGGATACAGGTATCCGGATTCCATACCGGAACAGTCACAGCCGTACCGCGTTTCTCGTAAGCGGATGCTCCGATCTCAAACTGCCCATCCGGATTACCCGCAAAAGCAGATACCGGAAGGCTGTCGCCATCCATCTTGGAAATCGGCTCTAAGAGGTCTTTTACCAGTTTTACAACTTCCGGGCGGCCGGACAGCTCTTTGGCCGGTGCATCCGGAGCCGGATTCTTCCAGGATTCCGGAACCTCAACCTTGTGAACAGCATCTACACCGGCATCAATAGCCTTGTAGTTCATCTCTACGACAGCGTCACCTTTCTTGGAGTAAGATTTCTTAGCTGCCTGTTTCATATACTCAACCGCCTGGTCGATCGGCATAACGTCCGCCAGTTTGAAGAAAGCGGACTGGAGGATTGTATTGGTGCGCTTGCCCATACCGATCTCAATGGCTTTGTCAATGGCGTTGATCGTATACAGCTGAATATTATTATCAGCGATATATTTCTTTGCCTCTGCGTTCAGATGTTTCTCCAGCTCTTCATCCGACCACTGGCAGTTGATCATAAATACACCGCCCGGTTTTACATCCTGCGCCATCTTCATACCCTGGGTCACATAAGCCGGGTTGTGGCAGGCAACGAAGTCTGCCTGGTTGATATAGTAAGGGCTCTTGATCGGGTTGTCGCCAAAACGCAGGTGGGAAATGGTCACACCGCCGGTCTTTTTGGAGTCATACTGGAAATATGCCTGGATATATTTGTCTGTGTGGTCGCCAATGATCTTTGTGGAGTTCTTGTTGGCGCCTACTGTACCGTCTCCGCCGAGACCCCAGAACTTGCACTCTTTTGTGCCCGGAGCAGAGGTGATCGGAGCAGGTTTTACTTCCGGAAGGCTTAAGTTTGTCACATCATCCACAATACCTACTGTGAAGCGCGGCTTCGGATCGTCTTTTTCCAGCTCTTTGAAGATAGCAAACACAGATGACGGCGGAGTATCTTTGGAACCAAGTCCATAGCGGCCGCCTGTCAGGATAATGTCATTTCTGCCAGCCTCGCGGAGAGTAGCTGCCACATCCAGATACAGCGGGTCACCGAGGGAACCCGGCTCTTTCGTGCGGTCAAGGACAGCAATCTTCTTAGCTGTATCCGGGATCACTTTCAGCAGAGCCTCCGAAGACCACGGACGATACAGGCGCACCTTGATCAGTCCGACTTTCTCACCGGCAGCTGTCAGGTAATCAATCACCTCTTCTGCCACGTCATTGATAGAACCCATGGCAATGATCACGCGCTCCGCATCCGGCGCTCCGTAGTAATTGAACAGGCCGTAATCTGTGCCGAGCTTTTCATTTATCTTATTCATATACTTCTCAACTACTGCAGGCAGTGCATCATATGCTTTATTGCACGCCTCGCGGTGCTGGAAGAACACATCACCGTTCTCATGGGAGCCGCGCGCTGTCGGGTGTTCCGGATTCAACGCATGTGCGCGGAATTCGTCAACAGCGTCCATCGGACACATCTCTTTCAGGTCTTCATAATCCCATTTTTCAATTTTCTGAATCTCATGGGAGGTGCGGAAGCCGTCGAAAAAGTTAATAAATGGAACTTTCCCCTCGAGTGCTGCCAGATGGGCGACAGGACTCAGATCCATAACTTCCTGCGGGTTCGTCTCAGCCAGCATGGCAAAACCGGTCTGGCGGCAGGCATATACGTCGCTGTGGTCACCGAAAATGTTGAGCGCATGAGTGGATACTGTACGGGCAGACACGTCAAAGACGCAGGGCAGCATCTCACCGGCAATCTTGTACATATTCGGGATCATCAGAAGAAGACCCTGGGATGCAGTAAACGTCGTTGTCAGCGCACCGGCTGCAAGAGAACCGTGGACTGTACCGGCTGCTCCCGCCTCGGATTCCATCTCAACCACTCTTACTGTACTGCCGAAAATGTTCTTCTGTCCGGCCGCGGACCACTGGTCAACAGAATCAGCCATGGGACTTGACGGCGTAATCGGATAGATACCAGCTACCTCTGTGTAGGCATATGCTACATGGGCTGCAGCGGTATTACCATCCATTGATTGTTTAACTCTAGCCATTTTTTTATTATCCTCCTTATACATTTGTTTGATCTACATGTCTACATTCTATCACTAAGGTCGCAAAATGTAAAGGTTCTTAACATTCAAACTTCTGTCTCTTTTGTGAAATTTTTGAATTTTTTCACAAAAAAAACTCCTTGACAAATATTTTCCGCAAGTGTATTATTGTATTATTCACTTAATACATTGGCTGGCCAGCCAACTGAGACCGAAAGGAGGTAATCACCATATCCTGGGATCTTTCAAACGGAAAACCAATCTATCTCCAGCTGATCGATGAGATCAAACTGCAGATATTATCCGGCCGTTACACAACCGGAGAACACTTTCCATCTGTCCGCGAGCTGGCGGCAGACGCCGCAGTCAATCCCAATACGATGCAGCGGGCGCTGGCATCCCTGGAACAGCAGGGACTTCTGATTGGAAGCCGCACAAGCGGTCGGATGGTCACAAGCGACGAGTCAATGATCCGGACGATGCGTGAGGAACTCGCAGACAACTATTATGATGCGTTTCATCACTCCATGTCCAGGCTCGGGTATTCCGACGAGGAGATGCGCATATTTATCACACAAAAGTGCTGATAAATGCGCACTCCCAAAAACACCTGGCGGTTTTTGGCTCCAAAATAGAGGGGTTTTCTAAACTGCAAAAACGAACGCTTCTGTGTCAGCGCGCTGCCTGGCGCAGAATACCAGACACAGACGCAGCGCAGAAATGAGGAAGTTTATGATTCTATTAGAAGCAAAGCATCTGAGCAAGAACTTTGGCGCTTCCCACGCATTGGAGAATGTCGATCTGACACTGGAGTGTGGGAAGATCGTGGGCCTGCTCGGGCCGAACGGAAGCGGCAAGACCACGTTTCTGAAAATCATCAACGGACTTCTCGTCCCGACCTCCGGCTCCGTCTGGATCGGCGGTGAGGAGCCCGGCATCATCACAAAACAGCACATATCTTATTTGCCGGACACTACATTTTTCCCAAAATGGATGAAGGTCTCGAACCTCTTTGACTATTTCAACGACTTTTATTCCGACTTTGACCGGGTAAAGGCAAAAGAGATGCTGCAGCGCCTCGGCATCAGCGAAAATATGAAACTGGGCACCATGTCCAAGGGAACTCTGGAAAAAGCGCAGCTTGTCGTCACCATGAGCCGGAACGCCAACCTGTTCTGCCTGGATGAGCCGATCGGCGGCGTAGACCCCGCCACAAGGGATTACATCCTCCAGACCATCATCAACAACTACAGCGAAAATGCGACAGTCCTGATCTCCACTCATCTGATCTCCGACGTTGAAAATATACTGGACGACGTGATCTTTCTCCAGAACGGCCAGATACGCCTTCACGCCACAGCGGATGAGATCCGTGAAAAAGAGGGCCAGTCCGTCGATTCATTATTCAGGGAGGTGTTCCGATGCTAGGAAAATTGATAAAACACGAATTTAGCGCAACTGCAAGATATTTTCTTCCTTTATATGCGTTCATTATTGTACTGACGCCGCTGTTCAGCCTTGTCATGAGGTTTTCTGACATGATGAATGAAAAGGCGGAGGATAGTCTTATCATGCCATCCCTTATGATCGGAATGTCTGTAGCCG
>CANRMO010000043.1 GCA_947631755.1 uncultured Lachnospiraceae bacterium
CATGCCGCCGAGGCTGCCCTGGAAAATGCGGGCATCCAGGCGGAAGAGCTGGATATGATCATTGTGGCTACTGTGTCCGCGGATACGTATGTCCCGAGCACATCCTGTTCTGTCCAGGGGACGATTGGCGCGATCCGCGCCACATGTTTTGATATCAACGCCGCGTGTTCCGGTTTTTTGTTTGCCCTGAATACGGCGTATGCCTATATTGAGATGGGGATGGCTAAGACGGTTCTGATCGCCGGTTCCGAGACGCTTTCAAGAGGTGGACTGGTCAGACCGCAGTTCCTGCATCCTCTTTGGCGACGGCGCCGGGGCGGCGGTGATCCGGCGGGAGGACGGGGCAGCGGGAGGGCTGCTGGCCAGTGTGACCGGGTCCGACGGGACACAGGGTGATGTGCTGACATGTAAGGGACGGGGGATCCAGAATCCCTTTCACCACTCTAAGAGACGGAAAGATTATATCCGGATGGACGGCCAGGCGGTGTTCCGCTTTGCTGTCACTACAGTGCCCCGCTGTGTGAAACAGATTTTAAAAAAGACAAAGCTTTCGCCGGAGGATATCAAATATTTTATTCTGCACCAGGCGAATGAGCGGATCATTGAGTTGATCGCCAAGAGGCTGAAAGTAGATCTTGACCGCTTCCCGATGAATCTTGACCGTTATGGCAATACATCGTCGGCCAGCATACCGATCCTGCTGGATGAGCTGAACCGGAACCACCTGCTGGAGCCGGGGGATAAACTTATTCTGTCCGGTTTCGGGGGCGGGCTGACCTGGGGGGCTGTGCTGCTGGAGTGGTAGAGAGATGTCCGGCCGCGTCTGTTTTTCCCGAAAAATGTAATATGGCAGGAATATTTTCTTCTCCCTTTGCATATAAATAAGCAAAGGGGGATTTTTATTTTGAAAAGGACAGGCAGGGTTATTTTTATATTTATTCTGATTCTCGGATGTATGTTTGGGCTCTGGATCTTCCAGTCCTGGAGGGAAGACAGAATCCGGCAGACACAGAGACAGATCAGCAATCTGTACATAACAGGCGTCAGCGGAAATTCAGTTCAGGTGCTCGGTGAGGAGGGAGAGACATCCTATGCGACGGTGACTGCTGTGACGGGACAAGCGGTCTCCGGCGTGGCGGATCTTATCTTACAACAGGATAAGGTTGTGAGGATCGTAAAAAAGCCAACGGAACTGAGAGGAAAACTGCTCAGGCTGACGGAGGAGACGGTCACGCTGCAGGAGTACGGAGAGGTGGCGCTGGATGAGCATTTTGTCGTGTACCGCATCGCGGGGGACGGCACGGTGAGTTCTGGCGATGTATCCGATCTGGTCATTGGGGACACGGATCTCACGTTTGTGGCCGCAGGGGAGAAAATATGCGCGGCCGTCATACATGAGAATGTCCCGGAGAAGATCCGTGTACTCTTAAAAAACAACGATGCCTCTTATGATATGGAAGAGGTGACAGTGACATCAGACCAGGATTTTTCTGTCTTGTGCGGACAGGAGAAAAGCTACCACAAAAAGGGAGAAAAGGTGTCGTTCCGGCCGGACACTCTGAAAGGGAGGACGGAGGTGTCGGCCCCGGACGGCGGGAAGATCCGCGTGCTGAATCTGAAGAGAAAGTGCGGGACTCCTATGTACCGGGGGGTGATCGAGATTGAGAAACAGGGGGAAAAACTCCAGGTGGTAAATGAGGTGTCTTTGGAGGAGTATCTCTACAGTGTGGTGCCAAGTGAGATGCCCACCGAATACAGCAGGGAGGCGTTGAAAGCGCAGGCAATCTGTGCCCGCTCTTATGCGGTGCGCCAGATGAAAGGACACCGACTGGCGGCCCGTGGCGCCCACGTGGATGACAGTGTATCTTATCAGGTGTACAATGACTTGAAAGAGGACGAGAAGTCCATCCGGGCTGTGGACGACACAAAGGGGATGATTGTGGCCTATGAGGGAAAGACAGCCTCCACATATTTTTATTCTACCTCCTGTGGCTCTTCTGCCGGGACAAAAGATGTGTGGTACACAGAGAAGGATATGGACTATCTCCCTTCTCTGCTGCTCTCGGATCCGAGGGTGGAGAGGGATCTGTCAAAAGAGGAGGAGTTCCGGAAATTTCTGAGAGAGGCCCCGGCCACGACAGACAGCGATGCGCCGTGGTACCGCTGGCAGGCAGTGGTGACAGCGGAGAGTCTTCAGGTATCGATCGCAGAGGCGCTTGCTGCCCGGTATCCGGTAAATCCTACCCAGATTCAGTCGAAAAAGGAGGATGGTACTTACGGCAGCCGTGAGATCTCTGACATCGGGGAGTTAAAAAATATTGAGGTGAAAGAGAGGGGAAAGAGCGGGATCGTTTCCATGATCGAGATCCAGGGGACGAAAGAGACGCTTCATGTTTATACAGAATACAATATCCGGTCTTTTTTGGTCGGTGAGGGCACAAAATTTACGAGAAAAGATAAAAGAGATGTGACCGGGCTCGGTATTTTGCCGAGCGGGTTCTTCTACATAGAGAAAAAGGGTGAAAAATATAATATTTACGGCGGGGGGTACGGCCACGGCGTGGGTATGAGCCAGACTGGGGCTAACGCGCTGGCAAAGGCGGGCAGGAATGCAGCGGAGATTATTTCCTTTTATTTTCCAGAAACGACTGTGCAATCTCTGGGAGCTCTCTGATGGAGGAGCAAAGGTGCAGGGATTTTTTCTCATGCAGATACTGGTTCAGCATGGCCCCGTAAAAGAGGATGATCATGCAGAAGTACAGCCACAGCATGAGGAGGACGAGATAGGTGAGGCTTCCGTACACGGATCGGAATGAGCTGTAATAGTCGATGTAGAGCGAGTAGAGGTAGGAGAAAGCGATCCACAGGAAAGCGGCCAGTACCGCCCCGGGAAGCTCATTGCGGAATTTCGATTTCCGGTTTGGCACGAACCGGTAGAGGAATAAAAAGTATATGGTAAAGAGCAGAAAAGATATGGCGGAGCGCAGCCAGAACACGATGAGATGGACGTAGCTAAGGAGGGGAAATGCGCGGCTCAGCCATTGCACGATCTGGTTCCCATATACGAGCACGATCATACTCGCGATGATCATAGCGGTGAAAACAATTGTGTAGAAGATGGACTGGATGCGGCAGACCAGAATATTTCTCTGGTCTTTTACGGCATAGATTTTATCCAGCTCATAGACGATTCCCCAGAATCCTTTTGAGCCGGCCCACAGGGTGGCGATTACGGTTACGGACAGCAGGGTGCCGGAGGAGGCGCTGTAGCTCTCCTGCAGCAGATCATCCACAAATTGTCCGAGATTCCCGGGTACGATATTGCGGATGGATTCCATGATAAAATCCTCTGTCAGAGGAGTGTACTGCAGCAGTGTGATCAAAAACATCAGAAAAGGAATAATGGATACCAACACGAAAAACGCTACCTGGGCGGCATGTATTGAAACCCGGTCGCGGTCAAATTTATTGATAAACCACAGGATGATATTGTCCGGATTCTTCTTTTCTCTCATATTTTCCTCCACTTGAATGGTCAAAATGCCATTTTGTGAAAGCGCAAACGGCATTTTGGCCCCAGTATTATATGTAATAGTATATGAAAAATTTTTGAAAAAATCAAATGTTGCAACATTTTTTCTTTCTCACTCGTTATATCTATATAAGGGGTTCCTATATAATGTAAAAGCAGGGTTCCCAGGAAGGAAGGTGTTAGCGATGAAAAAGTTTGCGGTGGGATTATTGGCTGCGATTATGTCTGCCGGGCTGACTCTGACAGCTTGTGGAGCGGTCAGGACGGGCAGCAGTGTGGAGGCTTCTTCCCCGGAGAACAGGGGGAGCGCCACGCAGGCGGCAGTGGGAACAGAGAGTGCGGGCGGTGTAGAGAGCGGCAGGGAAAACGGTCCGGCAGACAGTGCCAGCTACTGGGAGGGGAAAAGGAAAGAGCTGCGCGAGGCAAAAAATGTAAGGATAGGCGGGCACTGTTATACTTATATAAAATACGCAGTGAACGATGACGGCACGCTGCGGCTGATCAGCCTGAAGACAGAAGAGGACACGCTGGTCATCCCGTGTGCGTTGGCGCTCTTGACGATGAGCTCTCTGCGATAGACGATGCCAGGAGGCCGAAAATGGCGTGGATCGGAGAGAAGAATGAGAAGATTAAAAAACTGGTCATCCAGGAAGGGGTGGAGAGGATTCTTCCCGGGACATTTAAAAAACTGCCAGTCGGGGAGGTTGATCTGCCGGGAAGCATGGTGAAGGTCGGAAAGGGGGCGTTTTCCGGTGAGATAATAAAGAAAAAGGGGGGAGATTCTGATCAGGGGTAAGGTGAAACAAAACACAGGCATAATAGGTACTTTTGCGTCACAGAAAAAACACTTTTCTTTTGTGTTATTTCGTGATATACTGTTATGAGAAATTTCCCTCAGGGGATTAAGGAGGAAAAGTAATTGAAGAAGCAATATACAATAACCGCTCTGTCTCTGGCGGCGGCAATGATTTTTACAGGGTGTTCTGCCAGTGAGCTGCGGGCAAAGTTTGTCGGTGAGAAGTCAGTGTCCCAGACGGCAGTCAGCGGAAGAGTGGATGTGGAGAATTATGATTTAAATGAGTGTGTCACTCTCGGGAAATATAAGGGCGTGGAGGTGGACTGCAGCGCGTCGGATAAAGATATCCAGGAGAGGATTGACACGCTGCTGCAAGAGAAGAGCGTTGACAAGAAAAAGGGTAAGGCAAAAAAAGGACAGACAGTGAAAATTGACTTTGAGGGAAAAGTTGACGGCAAGGCCTTTGACGGGGGCTCCGCGCAGGACTACTCCCTTGAATTGGGTTCCGATACGTTTATCAAAGGGTTTGAGGACGGCATTGTCGGCATGAAGGTCGGGGAGAAGAAAGATCTGAACCTCAAATTTCCGGATTCGTATGGCAATGCGGAGCTGGCCGGAAAAGATGTTGTATTTTCCGTGACATTGAATGCCATTGTCGAAATGGCAGAGTTTAATGATGCATTTGTCAAGAAGAATACAGAATATTCATCTGTGGACGAGTATAAGAAAGAGACTAGAAAATCGATTGTTGAGACAAATAAGCAGAGTGCTGCCAGCACGGCTATGGATACGATCATATCGGATGCGAAAGTGAACAAGCGCCCGGAATCTCTGATGGAGGTCTATAAAGGCGTGGCAGATTCCTACAACCGGTATTATCTCTCGATGTATTATGGGGAATCGGCGGATTTTGACACACTTCTGGGGCAGATGGGCATGACAAAAGAACAGTATGAGGAACAGTTAGTGCTCGCGGCACAGAACAATGTGGATACGGTTCTTGTCATAGAGTCGATCGCTGCGAAAGAAAATATTACAGTCACAGATGAGGAGCTGAAAGAGAATGTTGATCAGGCTGTGTCCGGCGCCGGAGTTTCCAGTGTGGATGAACTCTATTCTCAGTTTGAGTCAATGTACGGAAAGACTATCTCATATGAGGACTTCCTCAAGTTTAATCTTCTGACTCAGAAAGTAATGGACTTTGTAGAAGAGAGTATAGTTTTGAAAGAATGATCGCTGGCCGGAGCCCGGCCTGGCCCAAAGATTTATAATTAAAAAGACATACAAAAAAATCCCCCTGCATATAATGGTTAGCAGTAAGGTAGATGCAGCCCTGCGTCGACCACAGCAAGGGGGATTTTTTCATGGACAAATATAATGTGTATCAGGACATGAGCCGGCGCACCGGAGGGGAGATTTATCTTGGCGTCGTGGGGCCGGTCCGGACAGGAAAATCAACATTCATCAAACGTTTTATGGAGCTGGTTGTGCTTCCTGAAATAACAGATGAGAATGAGAGGCAGCGGACGATTGACGAACTGCCCCAGTCAGCGGATGGCAGGACAATCATGACAACAGAGCCCAAATTTGTTCCGAAAGAGGCGGCTGAGATCCGTTTTCAGGATCAGGAGACCGGCAAGATCCGGCTGATTGACTGCGTCGGCTTTCTCGTGCCAGGTTCTGCCGGACACGAGGAGGAAGAGCGGGAGCGGATGGTGAAAACGCCCTGGTTTGAGGAAGAAATTCCCTTTTCGCGGGCGGCGGCTATCGGTACATCGAAAGTGATCAAAGAGCACTCGAATATAGGCATTATTATAACGACTGACGGATCTTTTGGGACGATCGAGGAGGGGAATTTTAAGTCGGCGGAAGAGAAAACGGTGATAGAGTGCAAAAAAGCTGGCAAACCGTTTATCATCCTTCTCAATACGGCCCACCCGGATAAGCCGGAGACTCTTGAGAAAGCGAAACAGATGGAACAGCAGTACGGGAAGACGGTGCTGCCGATCAATGGCAAGGAAATGAGCAGGGAGGATGCGTTGTCTGTCATGGAGCAAATATTAGCAGATTTTCCGATTACGCGGCTGAATTTTATCATGCCGAAATGGGTTGAATTTCTCACGCTGGATAACTGGCTGAAAGCTGACCTGGTTGAACAGTGCCGGAATCTGATCCGGGGCCTGCACACAATGAGTGATGTAAGGGAAGAGAATCTTTCTGTGGACGCCCAGTATATAAAGGAAGTGTATATAAGGGATAAACAGCTGGAAAATGGCGTAGTGAATATTATGATGGAGTTTGAGGAGAGCTATTATTACGACATCCTCAGCGAGATGGTGGGAACGAAAATTGAGGGAGAGTTCGACCTGATCGCTACGCTCCGTGAGCTGGCGGCCAGAAAGAAAGAATATGAGACGATAGCGGACGCATGTTCCCAGGTCCGCCTGAGGGGATACGGGATCGTGCCGCCCACAGAGGAGGAGATCGAGATCGCCAGTCCGGAACTGATCCGGCACGGAAATAAATTCGGAGTAAAAATAAAGGCGGCCTGCCCGTCAATCCATCTGATCCAGGCAAATATTGAGACCGAGATCGCTCCGATCGTTGGGAGTGAGGAGCAGGCGCAGGATCTGATCAATTATATCAGCCAGAATTCTATGGAAAACCCGGATGGGATTTTTGACACAAATATTTTTGGCAAGACGATCCGCCAGCTTGTGGATGAGGGTATCAATTCAAAGGTGAACCGGCTGACAGAGGAGAGCCAGCTAAAATTGCAGGATACGATTCAGAAAGTGGTAAATGACTCCAACGGAGGGCTGATTTGTATCATTATCTGATAAGAAATTTTGCGCCGCAGAGCGCGTACTGCATCAGAGGGGAGCTGTCACAGCAATCATAGCTGTGGGGGCTCTCTTTTTAGTGAATGGGGAAAAAATGATATCTGGTGGAGGGATTGGCAGCGCTCTGCGGGGATTTTTTGGAAGCAAATACATTTTTTGGAGAAACACTACAAGGGTAGAATAAAATATTAATTATTTTGCGCATAATTTACGAGAAATCAGTTGACAAGCAGAAAATATGTTGTTATAATAACCCCATAAATGTAACATTTCTGTAACAAATTATTTAAAAATTTGAAACATGGGGAAGATATTATTATGATGAACAATTGGAAGAGAACAGCAGCTTTGGCATTGACAGGAGCTTTATTTACAGGAACTATTATTCTGCCTGCCCGCGCGGCTATGCTGGCATCGGAACAGCAGGTGGAGGGGGCAATTGTTGTTGTCGACAAATATTGTGACGATGTGGCGAGCGGCATGCTGCTCCCGCAGAGTGCCGAGCTTTTGGCAGTTTCTGAGTCGGCAGTAAATGTTCCTCCGGCGGAGACACCGGAGACAGAGCAGACGCCTCAGCAGAACAAAGAAGAGGCGGTTGTTGATGAGGAAAAAGAGCCGGAACATGTAGAGCTCAATCTGAACTACAGTCGTCTGGGAATTGCCAGCAATGTAGACACATATCTGAATGTGCGAAAGAAACCATCGACAGGTTCTTCTATCGTGGGAAAGATGACGAAAAATTCCGGCTGCCATATCTATAAGATTAAAAAGGGCTGGGCCAAGATTGTATCCGGCGGAGTAAAGGGCTGGGTAAAAGCGTCTTATCTTGAGACAGACAAGAAAGCGGAGGAACTGGCCACGAAAGTCGGAAAGGATGTTGTGGAGATCCAGACGGATTCTCTCCGCGTGAGAGCACTGCCGACAACGGATGCGCCAATCTATTCTGTCGTGTCTGAGGGCGAGGAATTTGCGATCAAAAAGGCGGACCTCACTCTGGATTATGTAAAGAAGATCATTGAGAAAGAAGATGTTTCCAAAAAGGCTCTTGAGAGAGCCGGCGGAGATGAGAGGATACAGAGCGAGATGGGGAATTTCGTCTGCATTTATGTGGATGATGAGTACGCATTTGTCTCTAAGGAATATGTAAAACAGAGATATTCGCTGAAACGCGCAGTAAAGGCAAAGACGGTGAAAGCGAGTTCGTCTTCCGGGGTTTCTTCCAGCCAGGCGTCCATCGTGGAATATGCCAAGCAGTTCCTCGGCAACCCTTATGTGTGGGGCGGCTCCAGTCTGACACACGGCACAGACTGTTCCGGATTTACCATGAGCCTGTACGCACATTACGGCTATTCACTGCCACACCATGCGGCGTCCCAGGCAGGGCAGACAAGGAGTGTCAGCACACCGAAACCGGGCGATTTGTTCTTCTACAGCAACGGCGGCGGTATTAACCATGTGGCGATGTATATTGGCGGCGGTATGGTGATCCATGCGAGCAACCCGTCTGACGGAATCAAGATCTCAAATGCTTATTACCGTCATCCGGTCAAGATTGGCCGTGTGATGAACTGATCCCGGCGGGCGGATCTGGAAGATAAGATAAAAGGAAATAAAATCATTATAAAACAGTATTCTGTTCTGCTACAAAGCGGAATGGAATACTGTTTTTGACTTTATGGCAAAGTAAAAAGATACAGGGCAATGGAAAATCAGATTTTGATTGAAAAAGAAGGTTTTTCTCTGTATAATATTCTTGAGAGCAGTAAGGAGGTGGTATGTTTGCCGATGACAGAAGAACAGCGGGCAGTCTTACACGAACAGGACTTGCAGAGATTAAGAGGATTTCGGTTATTGGATGATGATTTTCTGGCTGCTTTTTTCAGAGATAACATTGAAGACACAGAGTTTATTTTACGAATTATTTTGGATAAACCGGGGTTAAAGGTAACAAGCGTACATGCGCAGCATGAGTTGAAAAATCTGAATGGGCGTTCCGTGAGGCTTGATGTCCATGCCATCGAGGACAATGGGACCGAGGCAGATATTGAAATTCAGCGTGATGACCGTGGCGCAGGATTTAAGAGAGCGAGGCATAACAGCAGCCTTTTGGATGCCTCCATTCTAAAACCGGGACAGAAGCCAGAGGAATTGCCGGAAACTTATGTGATTTTTATTACGGAAAGTGATGTAATCGGGAAAGATAAGGTGCTCTATTCGATAGAGAGATATATTTTAGTAGATGGAGAGTACATTCCTGTCAATGACGGTGCGCATACTATTTATGTAAATGGAGCAAAGCAAGGGAGTAAAACAGAACTTGAGAAGTTGATGCATGACTTCTCCTGCATCAAAGCAGATGATATGTATTTTTCACAATTAGCAGAGAAAATGCGGTATTTTAAAGAAGATGAGAAAGGGGTGGAAACCATGTGCCGTGTTATGGAAGAAATGAGGAATGAGACCGAGTTGGCTACAAGAATTGAAAATGCTCTTGAGATGATTAAGGGTGGCAAACTTTCTCTTGAGGATATTGCACAATATTCGGGGTTATCTTTGGAGAAAGTCAGAGAACTTGCAGAAAAGAAAAGCGCTTAGAAGTCAAGATTGGCCGTCAGTATTCTGTTCTGCTGGAAAGCGGAATAGAATACTGTTTTTGTATAAGTGCTGCTATTGTATATACGTGTCACGGATGATAGGACATTGTCCTAATCCCACCAGAAATACCAGACAGATGATTTCCGGATGCTGTCTGCCAGTTCGCCCAGAGTGCCGGTGTCTGTGCACTGGTACAGGCGGTCTTCGCAGAATGCGGCGTGTTCTCTGGCAAGATCCCAGGCGTCTTTCTCTGTCGGCACATTTTTTTCTACCAGAAATTCCATAGTGTCATGGCTGATCACGGCGGGGACTGCCCCGTATTTTTTGTGCCAGTACCGGCATACGGACAGGATTTTGTCTATTTCGAGATCGGCATTCCAAACTTCAAAGGGAACATAGGCCGGTATTTTCCACGGTTCATCCACGGGGATGCGGAACAGGATATATTCCTCGTATTCATTTCCGAAAGAGCGGAGAGCCTCATATTCGTCCACCTCGTCTCCTGGCTGGAAAATTTCTTCGTACCGGCTCGTATCTTCCCCGGACTCGGCGAGATCTTCTAATGTCTCCCGGTACTGTTTATCAAGAAAGGTTTTCCCGTCCGGAAGATTTCCCGACAGCAGTTTTTCCCGGTCATATCCATCCTCTTTCATGATCTCAAACTGTTCCAGATAGATTTTATCGGAGGGGACGAGAACCGGATAACCATCCCGGCCTGCCGTCTCCATCGCTTTATGGTAGCTGTCCATGATTTCCTCTGCGGACAGTTCATGGCATGGCAGGACTTCACAGGGACAGCCAATCCTTTTCATGATCTTTAATGTGGTCTTATTGTAGGAGAGCTCTGCTTTGCTGTTCTCTTTATAAAACGGACTCTGTGCATCTTCTTTCATGTTATGGAGAAAGCGGATCAGTTTTGGGGAGCAGTTTTTCTTTACGATGATACAGCCCTCTTTTCTTGCGTATATGAGATAGAAATTTGTGTCGGTCTCAATGATCTTCCACAGATCATAATAGCGCAGCTCGGACACGATGCCGTCGCAGGTCTGGCGGAAAAAGGTGCTGTAAAATTCGTAGGTAAAAATGCAGTTTCCCGCGCTGTCCGGCGCATTAAATTCCTCTTCCTGTTTTTTCCTTCTTGTCTTTTTCCCCCGCATGACAAGGGAGATACAGGCCAGAAAGACGAGCAGCGCGCGGAAGTAATTTTTGCCGGACAGAGCCAGTGCGGTCAGTGCGCCTCCGATGGCGAGACAAAGTATATAGGACAGGATGTTTGTGGCCCGGCACGCCCGGTCGCTGAAACGGATGTATTCGTCATAGGTGAACGTGGTAGTTGTAGTGTGCAATATGTTATCGTCGTTCATAAGTTCAGATGGCTCCTTCCCAGTAAATTTTTGGTAAAAAATTTTTATTGCATATAAGATCTGGTATTAGTATAATCGAATATATGAGCGAGTGCAAGCGCTGGCTGTGGGACGGGGATAATTATTTGACAAACGGGGAAATTACACATGGATAATATCATTTTTGAGTTTTTGTGGCTTTTTATTGTTTATTCTTTTTTTGGCTGGGTATTGGAGACCGTGGCTGCCGCTTTTAAAAAGCGTCAGTTTGCGAACAGAGGACTCGTAAACGGGCCGTTTTGTATTATTTATGGACTTACAGCGGATCTACTCCTCGTTTTTACTGCTGAGCTGTCTGTGTTTTGGATTTTTGTCGGGAGCATGGTGCTGGCCACGCTGACGGAATGGGTCGGCGGCCATTTGATCGAAAAACAGTATCATGAGAGATGGTGGGATTACTCGGATGTGAAATTTAACCTGGACGGCTATATCTGCGCGCCCGTGTCTGTTTTCTGGGGACTGCTCGGCGTCCTGGCCATTAAGTTTGGCAACCCGCTTCTGCTCTCCCTGCTACACCTGCTGCCAGTATTTATAGGAAGATTGCTGATCCTTACTTTCCTTGGGGTCATTGCTCTGGATATCATTACTTCACTGATCATTTTGTCGGGAAGGAGCAGAGCGCAGAAAGAGTGGCAGTCGGTGGACGACTGGCTGACAGGGATCAGTACACGGTTTGGGAAATGGATCTGCCGGAGGGTAGATCTCCGCATCCGGCGGGCGTATCCGGATGCCAGGGCAAAAAAGACAGAGGAGGACGGAAAGACAGGGGCATTCGCAGAGGGGTGCAGCTTCTGTAAAATATTTTTGCTGTTTGTGATCGGAGCTTTCCTCGGCGACATTGTGGAAACGGTATTCTGCAGGATAACGATGGGAGTCTGGATGAGCAGAAGCAGTCTGGTATGGGGGCCTTTCAGCGTTGTGTGGGGTATCGGCATCGCAGGGGGGACAGCGCTGCTCTATAAATACCGGAACAGATCCAGCAGTTTTCTTTTTTGCATAGGTGTTTTGCTGGGCGGTACTTATGAATATGGATGCAGTGTCTTTACAGAAATATTTTTTGGAAAAGTTTTCTGGGATTACAGTGATTTTCAATTTAACCTTGGTGGCCGGATCAATTTACTGTACTGCTTCTTTTGGGGAATTGCCGCTGTCGTGTGGTTTAAATACCTGTATGTTGTCTTTGCGCGCTTGATTGAAAAATGCCCGGTGAGGGTGGGAACGGTGATTACCTGGTGCCTGGCCGTTTTCATGGCGTGTAATGTTCTGGTCTCGTGTATGGCTCTTGCCCGGCAGGATGAGCGGGGTAAAAACATACCGGCAGTGAGCGGCTGGCAGAGAGTTATGGATGAGCGCTTCGATGACGGCCGGCTGGCCAGGATTTACCCGAAAGCGAAAAACACGGACTGACCTGGCTCATTTTTTGTTTACATTTTACATTTTCGGACAAACTATAACTAATGTGTAATATTGTTTACGAATGTTAGTGACAGGAGGTCCGGCTATGAGAAGACGATATATTATTTTCAGTGTGTGCATGTGCGCGGTTGTGATCCTGGCGGCCATGTGTTATGGCAGTTACCTGTATTCCGAGAAAATGGCCCAGACCAAAAGGGAGGCAGAGGAGGCAAAAGAGGCCGAAAAGGAGCTTGCGCAGACTGGGACGAGCAAGGAATTGAAAGTGACGAGCGACACAAAATATATTGTAGAGATCTATAATGCAGATACCGAGGATATGGTGAAAGAAGAGCGTACGATGCCGTCGGAGTACGCCGGCATGACGAGGAGCGAATTGGAGGATTATCTGGCCAGATGTTTAGAGACTATGAAACAGAGTGATGTAGAGACAGGACTGGCGGATATGAAGCTGATCTCATTCTCGAAGAGTGAGCTCGTGATACGAAAGACATACAAAGACGAAGAGCAGGAGCGAGGTTTTATGCTGAAACTGGAAAACGGGGAAGTGGTCATCTACGACAGGACAGGCCAGATAATTTATGAGAATACCGGGATCCGGCAGGAAAATCTTCCAGAGGAGGAAATCGCAAAACTACAGGAGGGATTTGTGGTAGAATCCGAAAAAGATTTGTATTCCATTCTTGAAAATTTTTCCAGTTAGGTTATACTAGGGGAAAAGAAAACTTAGATTGAGGATAAGTGGATGAATGAGTATTCAGATGTTGTGGTAATCGGTGCGGGAGCGTCCGGCCTTCTGTGCGGCGGACTGCTGGGGGCGTCCGGGGCCGGAGTTACGATTCTTGAGAAAAATTCCAGAGTGGGGAAGAAATTATCGGCCACCGGAAACGGGCGGTGCAATTTTACAAACAGGAATATGGATATCAGCTGCTATTATGGGGATGCGGAATGGATCGGGACGGTGCTCGCAAAATATTCTCCTGATGATGTGATCCGCCAGTTTGAGCAGATCGGCATTTATCACAGGGAGAGAGACGGGTATGTGTACCCTTATACCAACCAGTCTTCTACGGTTGTAGATGGGCTGGCGGCGCTGTGTGAGCGGTCGGGTGTTGATATTTTGACGGACTGCAAGGCAACGGCTGTTATCCCGGACAGGGAGCGGGATGGTTTCCGTGTCCGCACCCCAGGCGGGACGATCCGGTGCCGGTTTGTCATACTGGCAGCGGGCGGGAAAGCAAACAGCGAATCCGGCGGCGACGGAAGCGGTTATAAGCTGGCAAAGAGCCTGGGCCATACGATGGTGCCGGTCTATCCCGGGCTGACAGGATTTCGATGTGCCGGCAGTTTTTGGCCCCGTGTTGCCGGGACGAGGATAGAGGGACGGTTTTCCCTGCGGATCGATGAAAAGCCAGTGCCGGGGGAGTGCGGGGAGATCCAGACGGCAAAGGACGGCGTGTCGGGAATCCCGGTCTTTCAGATGTGCCGCGTGGCAGCCCGGGCTCTCGCGGAAGGGCGGTCGGTGGAGGGGGTGATCGATTTCGTCCCGCCGATGGAGAAAGAGGAATTGAAGCAGTGGATCCGGGAGCATGG
>CANRMO010000044.1 GCA_947631755.1 uncultured Lachnospiraceae bacterium
TGAGAACGCCGCCGTCCACATACTCAAACGTATAGTTTGGCGACACACACCCTGCCGGGATCAGCCGCTTCCCTTCCAGTTCGGTGGTCCGCAGGCCGACGGCGGTATGTTGTGAGCCATCCTCGATATAATTCATCTGGGGCGCAAGACCCAGGCTCTCCTCCGTCTCGCCATCAACCAGGCCAGTGTACTCAAAAGAGCCGGAAAAATCAGGCACCGTATTGTAATATGCCCTGCTCCCCTTATACTTTACTGTGACCGGTTTCGGATTAACCTTGATCGCACACACAAATACATCCGTGGAATAACTGTAATCCCGCGAGTCATAATAGGCTCTGAGAGCTACTGTATGCTCCCCTGCGGGAACCCGTTCTGCACCGTCCTTCGGACAGATCTGGAATCCGCCGTCCGCTGACCGGACAGTGAAATACTTGCCCCCATCCTCGGATTCAAACTCAACTCTTGTCAGCTTCACAGACACATTCGTCTCGCTGTCCTTTGTAAAAGAGACCGCCTGGGGCTTCACTTCACCGGTTCCTGTTCCCACGCGGAATCCGTACTCGGCCTCCCCGAAATCTATGTCGTTTACTTTGACGTCAAGAACAGGTTTCTTTATCTCCACTTCAAAGGATGTACTGTTGCCCGCCAGGTCCACGGCGCGGATCTCATATGACGCACTGTTCTCCCCGTCATTCACCGGCGCTTGCAGCGTCACATCCAGGGAGCCATCTTTGATATCCTGATCCTGGGGGATGAGGGTTCCCCCGCAATACACCTCTACCGATTTCAGGTTTGCATCGGAGACCCGGAAGATCTTGCGGTCCGCAGTGTAGACTTTCTTCAGTTCCTTATCGCCCTCTGCGGACTGGATCTTGGGGGCCGTCCGGTCTAACAAGATCCCCTCTGAATTTGTATAAGCCACATTTCCGGCTTTATCCATAATGCGGGCGTACACGACAAATCCGCAATCCTCGGACACGGTAAATTCATTTTTCTTGATCCACTTGCTCTCTGCCAGTCCGGCCGGGTCCACATCCTCTCCCATGCCCGCCTTATAATAAGCAATCGTATCGACGCCGCTTGCCTTGTTTGTATCCGTCCCGTCACTTCCGCTGATCGTCACCTTCACCGGATTCGATGCGAAAAACCGGTAAGAGGAGTCAGACGGAAATTCAGTCAGCGGGTCCCCCTCACTGTCCGTGAGTTCGATATAGCCCTCTGGCGTTCTCTGGTCAATATTGATCTCCTTGATATCAATCCCTTTCGTGATCGTTTTATTCGATTTATTTCGGAAACAGATCGTCTTCGGCCCGACATTTTTGCCGTCCTCCGTGTATTCGAGTTTCTCCGCAAACTCTACCGTCTCATCTTCGTCCACGATGCCCACCAGAAAACCGTCCTTTGGCCGGATCGTGACCGGAGCCGAATACCAGACCCCTTTCACTGGCTTTTCACAGGCTATGCTGTACATACTCGCCGAAGCCTCTACCTGTTTGATCTGCAGTATTTTGTCTTTTCCCTTTTCCGTCACTGGTATATCCTGTGTCGTGGCGCTGTAATTCTGATTCCCCTCCAGAACGCGGATATATACCTTGTACTTGCCCACCTGCTTAAACCCAGAAGTTGTATACGAGCCGTCGCTCCCCTGCACCTCAAATCGGTACTCTGCCTTGTCGAGCCCTTTAACGCCAGTCGCCGCCTCGGGCTTGAGGGAGAGCTCCTCTCCCGTATAGTAAAACGCTGAGCTGCTCAATCCGGACAGATTAAAATCTTTGAGGACCGGGATCGCTTTTCCAATCGTCACTTTCACAATCTTTGTGTCCAGCGGCGTTGAAGTGATGGATCAATCCGAATAGTTTTTGCTCACCAGGCGGCAGAAATAATAGTATGTACCGCTATCTGTCCTGGCCTCAATATCGTACTTGCTGTCCGCAGATAAATAGGATTCCTCTGTGACCGGTGTGGCATCCGCTGTGCTGTCCCCGCTCTTTGCCTGATACCATTGGTAATAGAGGATGTCATCTGTTTTATTTGCAGCGTGCGCCGTGACAGACAGCGTGATCTTGTCACTCGGATATGTCCTCACCGTATCTTCCGGCTGTTTATCAATGACCGGGGTGTCGACCGTGACGGCCGCCCTGGCCGAAAATTTCCTCTTTACGCTCTTTCTTTTAACGGGGCCAGCAGATTCTTCCGGTTCATCCCCATCGTCCGCTTCCTCCTCTTTCCCAGAGGATTCCCCCGCCTCATCTGACTGCCCGGAGGGATCTTCTTCTGGGGCAGTCTTTACTTCCTCGGCCGCGTCTGTCAGCGGTCCGTCCGGTTCTTCCATTTCGGGCGTCTCCGTGGCCGCGGGCTCTTCCGTCGCTTCCTCCGGTTCCTCTGTGGCAGCCGGCTCTTCTACAGCCGGTTCTTTCTCCGCCGGTTCTGCCCCGGCAGTTGGTTCAGGCGTGGGCGAGGGCGATACATCCGGCGTCTCCTCAGATTCGAAGTCCCCCAGAGCTGTCTCCTCATACTCACCGTCCTCCTGTTTCCGCTCATCTGCCAGAGCCGGCCAGACAACAAAAGCAAGCATCAGTGCGACAGCAAGTGTCCCTATGGCCACTTGTACCTGCCGGCTGTGACGCCTGCCCTCACACAACAGTTTTTCCAAAATCTGTCTTATTTTATTTTTCACGCAGATCCCCCCATGAATATGTAGTCTGTTTTATATCTCTATCGGCATTATAACACATATTTATGATGAAAAAAAGTGTTAAACGATATATTGCCCAATGGTTTCCAGAATTTTATTGTAAATATTGGCGTTTTTTTGTAAAATGGCACTTAATGAAATTGCGGATTGTGTTCCAGCCTAATCGCTTGACGAATTAAGAAAAATTGAAGCCGAGATTATGCAGTTAGCATAATCAGGAAAAATTTAATCACTACCCGTGGAGGATAAGCTAAAAGCGCGTATCATTCTCCATGGCTTAAAAAGCCAAAAACGGGAAAAGTGATAAATAAGCCCCTGACAAGTCTCTCTATTTCCCGACAGCCGAGGGCGGAAGCCTTGAATTTGATGGTTTCCCGCTGGTTCTGCTGTCAAACCTGAGTTTCATATTATTGTACCAAAAGTAATTTTTTTGTCCCTAAAACTCCGATAATTCGGTAAATACCACTTTATTCATGTCTGCAACGCCGCCATAAATTGTTTCCGTATTTTTTCCAATATCCAGGTAGTGCTTTATCACATGCTCTGATGTAAAAGGCATCGGCAATGCAGGCAATTCCCCCAAAGAAAACCATCTGGCTATGCCCTCATTGGAAATAAAATCTTCGTCTACACCATCTTTTAGTTTTGCAAAAAAGTAATAATTCTGTCGAATTTCACCCTTTGTCTGCCGCAGTGTCACATACCGCAGTCTTATATCTTCCAGTTCATTTTCTGTAATGCCAAGTTCTTCTTTCATTTCCCGCAGCACGCAGGCTCTGGCATCGTTTAATTCATATTCTTCAAAATGCCCTCCTGCGGAACCTACCCATACATCATTTACCACTCTGCTGCCCTGTCGGTACAGCAATAACATTCTGCCTGCTTTTTCTATGTATAGAGATGTCATATTTCTTAGTTTTCCGTCCTGCATTGCTCTTATTCCTTTCTCATGTTACTGTATTGTTGTCATTTTTTATACATTGCCCATCCCTTTGATCCTGACATAAAAATATTGAATCAAATCCCTGTAATATGGTTCATCCCAACATCCACAAAAAGCATAAAAACCGATTATGGATTTTCCTTCAATCCTTTGATCGGTTCAGGCAGAACTTTTTCCTTAGACAGCATATACCTTTCATAATACCCGCTGTCAATCTGACGGGACAATTCCCGTGCCGAATAATTTTCTTTTGCACAAAGAGCCATATAAAAATGACGTTCTTCGATTGTTTTCGCTTTTGAAATAATAGCCAAATGGTTGGACCAGCTTATTTGTGACAACAGTGTTGTCACAAATTCATCCTTTTGTGGATTCTGTGCTTAGATATTCTCCTACTTTCCAATACATTTGAATTAGTTCTTCATTAACCTTTTTCAAAGCATTCTGTTTTGATTGACTGATTATCTGAATCAGGTTTCCTGCTGTAGAAATTTCTTTTTTCATAAAAATCTGCCACCTTTCAAACTTGTGTCAACACTATTGTCACAAATCAATGATTCTCTTATCTATCTTGCCACCTTGACCATTTACAAAATTACAAATCCATTTTAAATACTCATTACACCCAAACTCTTTCCATTCTGTATTATCTTTTCCATGCATTTTACTCCTACCTCCCATTTTCAGCACATCGAGCAATCTCGTCTGCCTGATCCGGACTGACAAAATAAGCATATAACCAACTCCATACCAGCAGTTTTTCCGTATTCAAATCTTTCTCAACACCATACACAATTCACCTTCTGTTTGTATATACAAAATTTATTTTCCTCTATCATGAAACGCTATACACACAATAAACAATTAATACCATACTCCATTTTACCTGTATCCATATAGATCTTACCATAATTTTCCGACTAAAAACAGTCCAATCTATGTAATATCACTATTTTATATAATTTGACCGAAAATTGACTTTTGACTGTATAATGAATATATAGGTAAATACCATGATAGGAGGCTGATAAAATGTATACAAAAACAAAATTATTAATCATAGATGATGAGCGGACGATTTGCAGTCTTATTAAATTACATTTTGAAACAGAAGGCTATATTGTTTACGCTGCGTCTGATATACAGGAAGGTAAGAAGATGCCGTCTAACAGGCCTGACTTGATTCTACTGGATATAAATATACCGGATAAGACCGAAATCTTAATTACAACAGCTCATATGACGGCAGATGTCAACAGAGTTGTTGAATTTGTAAGCAGATTGGATGGTGCCCCAACAATTATTTCTGGTATCAGAGAGGATAAAGTTGAATTATTAAACCAGGAATCAATTGTTCGGATGCTTTGTAGGAACAATTTGCATGGAATTTATCTAACGGAGAAGTAAGTTATGTTTCCAGAAGATATGTTTCCAAAATTAAAAAAGTATTAGGATTATGAGGTGGTTGTTTATGAAAAAAAAATTGCTTTTTAGACTATTTGCTGGATTATTGGGTGGAATTGCAATTAATTATTCTATAACGATTGGTATTTCGGTGGTAATAGGAGATGGTAATTATTATCCATGCGTTCCGAGTTTGATTGAACGCTTTGGTGATGAGGTGGCAGCGGTTATCATACAGGCTGTGTTAAGTGCAGTTCTTGGAGCAGGATTTGCAGGATGTTCTATCATCTGGGAAAAGGAAGAATGGAGTTTGTTTAAACAAACAAGTATTTATTTTTTGATTGTATCTGTACTTATGATGACAGCTGCTTATATTTGTGAATGGATGGAGCATTCTGTGAAAGGTGTATTAAGCTATTTTGTCATTTTCTTTGCAATATTTATTGTAGTTTGGATAGTACAGTATATGATTTGGAAGGTACGCATTTCTAAAATAAAAGAAGGTATTCAAAAGAATAATTAGCGAGTTGAAAGCTCTGTAACTGCATCTGAATATAATTGAGATATCAATAGTGGGTGATTTAGCGGGGGGGCTGTCTCTATTTCCCGACAGCCTCCTGCTTTCCCGGCACTTATATATTCTTATCTACTGCCGCACCTTTTAAATCTTCCTGGATGAGCTTCCATTCATCCAGGATCTCATCAATCTCTTTCTTTATTTCAGAATCCGGATTGTTATAGGAATCCAGCGTCCCGGCCGTTTGTTTTTCCTGCTTATCTTCCAGCTTCTCTTCTTCCTCTTCCTTCTTCTCGGCACGTTTTTCTGCTTTTTCCTTTTCTTCCTCCATTTTTTCGTCAATATGCTTTTTGGCTTCATTTACGAGCTCGCCGTAAATATCCCTACTGGCGGCTTTTAAGATCTCTTCTGACTGTTTTTTCGCATCTTCCATGGGATTTGATTTGAGCCGCTCAATACGCATATCACTGAGAGAGCTGCTGATTCCTTTGATGGAAGCACTATTTCTCTCAATATATCCGCTGTACAGGTTCTCCCGCCCTTCCAGTTCCTTGATCTGCTGCTGGTATTCTTCCGGATATTCGGTACTATCTTCCGTCACGCCATAGCGCTCCATCAGTTCCTGTTTTTCCCCCCGGATCTGTTCCAGTTCCTTATGATATCCTACATTGGCATCTTTTAGTTCCTGCATTTTAGCAGACATGTCGTCCATGCTCTGGTCCACTTTCTTTTCTGAATCAAAGGTATCCATAAGAACCTTCATCGCCTGCTTCTGTGCCAGTTTCTTTTTTATTGTTATGCTATCCGGACGCACGCCAAGATTTTCCGCGAATACCGTTGAACTCTTGTTGTTGTCCCTCTTTTCAGCCTGGCATCTTGCCACTGCCTTTTCATTCGTCACAAACATACTTTTCACTGTTTTCACACTTTGTATCATTTTATCATTCCTCCTATCCATTAAGATACTGGATATTTCGGATGAATATTAAGCCGAATAAAGGGATTTGTTGTGAGACAGCTTTTTTCTGTTGTAAACTATTCTTCCTGTTTTACAGAGCCGGATTTTATCTCTTAAGCAGCAACATGATACAGAGAATAAATTTCCCATATTCCTGCCGGATATCTATATCACCATAATAACTCTGAGCCACATTGCGGATGCTCACAAGTCCATAGCCATGTTCCTGTGGATCCTTTTTCGTGGTGACCGGCAGCCCGCTCTCTCCGTCCAGACAGATTTCCCCCACAAAACTATTAGCACACTCAATCATATAAACATTTTTCTTACGATACGAAACAAGATGGATCTGTGGGTGATCACTTCCCTCACACCCCTCAATGGCATTATTTAATGTATTATTTAAGATAATACTCAGATCAAAAGCATCCATGGCAGCTTCTACTGGATAATGAAAATCTGCCGTAAAACAAATACCTCTCTCCTCCGCTTTTCTCCTGCTTTCCTTTAGGATCACATCCACAACCGGATTTCCACTGCTCTCCTCCCCGGATATTTCCCACAACTCCTGTTTTAACCGCGCCAGATAATTTTCCGCCTCCCGAGGCTGTTTTTTTAGAATCAGGTTCTCGAGCGTTACCACGTGATTTCCCATATCATGTTTTAACCTGCGGATCTCCGAATATTGTGCCTCCACCTCCGTGATGTGCTCTTTCATATGGGCCATCTGCTCAATCAAAACAGCGTCTTCTCTTTCTTTTTTGTGTGAACTCTTGATTTTCTGATATGTGAAAACAGATAAAAGGATCGCTACAAAGGAAACCAGTTGATAGATTACCATGATCCACCAAAATTCCATATGGACATTCCATATATATTGATTCGATTCCATCAGATAAATATCGGAAAAAAAATGAAAGGCATAATACCCCGCCAGAACGGACAACGGCGTCGAAAGCATCAGGGCAAGCTCTTTTCCCGTCATATTCTCCTGTTTCTGCTTGTATGCACGATTTATCATAAACACCGATAATCTCAGACAAAGAAACCGACTAAAAACATTGAATGCCGACATAAACACAAATACGGCAAATTGTGCTCCCTCCCCCTGCTGTCCGACCTGAAAAAAATGAAAGACACTGTACCCCGCATCCCGCAAAAAAATAGCTGCCCCGTGTGAGATCCAGTCCAGAAGATAAAAGGCAAAGCATAAAAATATTTTTTGTTCTCTGTTTCTGCGGTCCAGGGCGTACATCACGATAAAGGCCGCCAGCACCCCCGCGGCATAGGCCCCCATACCGTCAATTTCGAGCGGAATAAAATACAAAATCATCATGACTGCAAAATAAACTGCTCCTGTAAAAACGGCAGCTCTTTTATTCTGCAAAAAAGGCCTGACCAGCCAATATAATACATAACTGACCAGGCCTGCCGCTGCACAGGATGCCGTTTCCGCTGCTATATCCCAATATAATTCCATTGTATTACAATTCTCTCTTTCTCTGATTATACCGTAAATATTGTTTTACAAAATCAGAATATCTTGGTTTCGCCATAAGTACAGCTCCTTCCTCCAAAACGATCCTGGAGGCATCATATTTTACAACATATTTAAAATGAACCAGATACGAACGGTGCGGCCTGAAAAAATCTTGTCCCAGCTGTTCCTCTAACGAAGACAGCTTTCCATAGTATTCAACCTCCCCCTTTGTCGTGTGCAATACGATCTTCCGGTTAAACACCTCAGCGTATATAATATCTTTTATAAATACTCTTAAACTCATCCCTCCGGCCTTTATGATCATAGACTGTTCTTCCTCTTTGAGACATTGCCTCCTGGATAAACTGTTCTGCTCCCTGTACTGTCCCAATGCCCTTTGCAGCACAGTATTAAACTTTTCATCCGAAAAAGGCTTTACAAGATAATGAAAAGCCCCTACATCAAACGCCTCAAAAACATATTCCTCCAGCGCTGTCACAAAAATAAGGATGGCTGTGTGATATTTCTCCCTGAATTCCCGCGCCGTCTCCATCCCATCTTTCCCCGGCATCTGGATATCCAAAAACAAAATGTCGATCGGATCCCCGGCATCCAGCAGCTCTTTTCCTGTTTGGTACAATACAAGCTCTGCATCCGGGCAGATTGTTCTCACTTTATGTCCCAGCAGCTCCCTGACGCCTTTCTCATCATCACATATCGCGATTGTCATTTTCCATGAAAACTCCCTTTTTTATACTGATTATAATAAATATTGCCAGTAAACACAAGGAAATGGTGTGAAACGACGTTTTTTTGTTGTCTGCCGCATAAAATATGAAAACAGGCTATTTTATGGAGTTCCCATAGCGCAATAGCCTGTTATACATATTTTCACGATGTTATTTAGTTATTTATGATTTCCAGAGACTGTGCAGATTGCAGTACGCGTATGCGGATATCACCTCATCGCCCTCACACAGCGCGAAGCAGGCTGTCGGTTTGTCGCCGGGCTTTAAGAGCTTGCGCTGGTTCCCCTGCTTTGTCTGCAGCAAAATCCACTCAATAAAATGTTCCGGCATCATAGGATGTTCAACAGAGCCTACCGTAACGGTTACAAGATTGTTTTCGACCTGGCAGACAGGAACGTGCTTCTCAAAAGCTGCATCCGTTGTTCCCGGCACCAATTCCGTCATTTCCTGACCGCAGCACATAACGGGAACGCCTGCGTCTTTTACCTTTACAATAATATTGCCACAATGCTCACAAATATAAAATTTCTGTTCCATTTTTAATCCTCCCAATTTTCACTGATATATTTTATCTGTATAATGTTGTTTATTGATGACAGCCATGATTGCCGCAATGATGTTCTCCCTCACCATGTTCATGGTTGTGGTGGTCACAATGGACATCCGGATTGTAACTTAAATTTCCATTCAGCAGAGCGTAGACCGCATCATCTGCTTTGCCTGTAACACCGCCGTACAGCGTAATCCCTGCATTCTGCAGGGCATTCTGTGCTCCGCCTCCGATTCCACCGCAGATTAAGGTGTCTGCTCCGGCATCCACAAGAAAACCTGCCAGTGCACCATGTCCGCTGCCATTGGTATCCACAACCTGTTCCTGCGTGATTTTGCCGTCTTCCACCGTGTACAGCTTGAATTGCTCTGTGCGTCCGAAGTGCTGAAACACATCGCCGTTTTCATAAGTAACTGCAATTCTCATAAGACCTGCTCCTTTCTTCTTCCCAAATTTTATTGTGTTGACATACGCTGTTTTCGCACACTATTTCCGTCATATGTCAGTAATATTATAGCTTAATACAGAAAAGAAAACAAGCCAGATCCGCTCACCGCCGCCAGCTCGCCGGGAAAAGATACTCCTCCCTGTCCTCCAGCGTCCCGAAAGCATATCCCTCACTGCTGATGTAGTCGATAATGCGCCCCAGCTCTGCCGCCGTATTGTCCATCGTCGCAGAGTCATGCAATAAGATAATGGGCTGCTTATATTTTGTCAGATCTTTTTTCACATTGGAATAGATCACTTCGCGGGAGATATTCCTTCCCACAGAATCCTCTCCCGATACATTCCAGTCAAAACATTTCACCCCCATCTGGTTGAGCTGCTCGTGCAGGCTGTCCACGTAACTGCCCACATAGCCGTTGCTGCTTCCCCACGGGAACCGGTACAGATCCGGGATTTTGCCCGTAACTCTCTCGATGGCCTTTACAGCCTGTTCATAATCCTGAAAAAATGCCTCCTTATTGCTGTATATCACGCTCTGTTCATGGCAGTATGTGTGGACTCCCACCGCATTTCCCTGTTCCAGAGCCTTTTTGACAATATCTTCCCTCTCCGCAGTTATCTCCTTGCCAATCAGAAAAAATGTGGCCACAGCATTCTTTTCTTTCAACGTCTTTAATACCTTTTCTGTGTTCTCGCTGGGGCCGTCGTCAAACGTCAGATAGGCGATTTTTTCCCCCGCCTGGCCTGCCTGGATTTTCTGATCCCCCCCACTCTCCTGCTCTTTCTTATTTTTCTCATTCTCCTGTTTTACACGGGACTCAAAAAAAGCAGTGGCAGCATAGCGGCCACTGCCTGTCTGGCCTGACACTCCCCCGCCGGATATCTCATGGGCGATCAGCACCAAAAGCATACAGACACAAAAAATATACACGATTTTCTTCATAGGCATCACCTGTGAAAAGATGTTACTCTCATTATATGAGAGCCGCCGGAAATTGATTCTGCCTCATTTCCTGCGATTTCCCCTCACTCCATGATGTCAACATTTTCCCCCCGGAGGATTTTGTTGATATTTCTCACCGCACACATTTTTCCGCACATCGTACAGGTATCTTCCTTTTCCGGTGTGCTCTCTGACCGGTAACGCCTTGCTTTTTCCGGGTCGATGGCCAGCTCAAACTGCTTTTCCCAGTCCAGATTGCGCCTGGCCTCGCTCATCTGATAATCCCAGTCGCTCGCCCCCGGCAGCCCTTTTGCCACGTCTGCTGCGTGAGCGGCGATCTTGGAGGCGATAATCCCCTCTTTCACATCTTCTACTGTCGGGAGGCGCAAGTGCTCCGCCGGTGTGACATAGCAGAGGAAAGATGCCCCATATGTAGCGGCGATGGCACCGCCGATAGCGCTGGTGATGTGGTCATAGCCCGGAGCCACATCCGTGACAAGCGGCCCCAGCACATAGAAAGGTGCGCCCTTGCACACAGTCTGCTGAATCTCCATGTTGGCACGGATCTGGTTGAGAGGCATGTGCCCCGGCCCCTCGATCATCACCTGGACATTGTGTTTCCATGCCCGCTGTGTCAGTTCTCCCAGGGCAACCAGCTCTGAGATCTGGGAGATGTCCCCGGCGTCCTCAATGCTGCCCGGCCGGCAGGCATCCCCTAAACTGATTGTCACATCATACTTCTCACAGATATCCAGCAGCTCATCATATCTCTCATAGAAAGGATTTTCATTTCCCGTCAGCTCCATCCACGCAAAAATGATCGAGCCGCCCCGGGACACAATATTTGTGTGGCGCAGATTCTGTTTAAAACGCTCTGCTGTCTGGCGGTTGATGCCGCAGTGGATCGTCATAAAGTCCACACCGTCCTCCGCGTGCATCTTCACAACCTCCATCCACTCGTCAGAAGTGATATCTTTCAGAGCCTTATTGTAATACACAACCGCGTCATAGATCGGAACAGTCCCCAGTATGGCGCTGCACTCGCCGGTCAGCCTGCGCCGGAATTTCCTGGTGTCCCCATAGGAACTGAGATCCATGATGGCCTCCGCCCCCATATCAATAGCCGCCTGTACTTTCTGCATCTCCACATCCAGATCCAAACAGTCCCTGCTCGTTCCGAGGTTCACATTAATCTTTGTCTTTAAGCGGGTTCCGATCCCATACGGCTTCAGGCATTTGTGGTTTTTGTTCGCGGGAATGGCAACCTGCCCTTTCCCCACCAGCTCGCGCAGTTCTTCGGCATCTATGTTTTCAAACTCGCTCACCGCCCTCATCTCCGGTGTTACGATGCCCTTTCTCGCGGCATCCATCTGTGTTGTGTAATCGCTCATATCATCCTCCACTCTCCATAACTTGAAACAGAACCACATCCGAAGATGCGGTTCTGTCATTCATCAATGTTCCTACGTTGGCATTACCCACATCAGGTTTACGGGTCGAAGGCACACCTTCCTCTCAGCCTGTCATCAAGCTCCCCATCTCACTATATTGCAAAACTAGCTAAATTATACCCCATTGCCCTCATTTTGTAAACAAGTTTCTTCCAAAAGCTGAAACAGGGCAATCTTATAAATCAGCACAATGCGCACATCTCTGTCGCAATACCGGTTTCGGATAAACTCTGCAAATTTATACAGATAGCATATACTGATGATCCCGGAGGCAAACGCAAACACAGGCACCATCAGGTGCAGTCCTAAAAGCATCAGCATCGCCACAAAATAGCCAAGAGAAATATAGAGAAAATTTTTGCTGATCCGGATCGACGTCTGGACGGAGCCGAGCAGCTCCCTCAGAGCATCATTCAGATCTTCCTCCGACTGGCAGCGCAGATTTTCGTATATATCGCAAAAAATATCCATGCTTTCCTTTTCATTCAATTTCCTCGTGTAAGTCGTATATCTCTCCCGGCCAAACTTCTGCTGAATCAGTTTTCCCAACACACTTTTCACCGTTGTTCTCCTTGTCTGTACCACATTTCACTCTTTACCCTATAGTATTCAGCTATATCTTGTTTCGTTATTCCTGGCAGTTATGCCCAGTAAATCGCAACAGCTTCTGCGCACAAAAATTTCAGACAAATTTGTAAATGGTCGTAGAGGCAAATTCCTCCCCGGCTCTCAGCACACAAGAGGTAAAATCCGGTATGTTGATAGAGTTTGGAAAATACTGGGTTTCAAAACATACGCCAGTGCGTTTCGTGTACACCGCCCCGCCTTTTCCGTCCTCTTTTACGATAAAGTTGCCGGAATACAGCTGCATGCCCGGGAGATCTGTGTAAACCTCCATCGTCCGCCCTGTCGTGTCCTCGGACACCTCAGCCACTTTCTCCAGCGCCCCCTCTGTCTTGTCAAGCACATAGTTGTGGTCATATCCCCCAGCCACGTGAAGCGGCCCATAGTCCGCCTCAATATCGCGGCCGATCGGTTTCTTTGTGCGGAAATCCATAGGTGTTCCCGTCACATCTACAATGGTGCCGTTCGGAATGAGATCATCGCTTGTCTCCGTAAAGCCATTAGCCTTGATGTACAGGTTATGATCTGTGATCACGCCCCCATCGTGCCCTTTCAGGTTGAAATAGCTGTGATTGGTAGGGTTGCAGATCGTATCTTTATCAGATTTCATATTGTAATCAATTTTCAGTTCATCCTCGTCCGTCAGTGTATATGTCACGCGGATCTCCAGATTGCCCGGGTATCCCTGTTCCATGTCCGGGCTCACACGGCTGAATGTCACACTGTTTTCTGTGGCGTCCGCCTCGTACATCACCTTGTGATATCCCGGCGTGCCCCCGTGAAGATTATTCTTCCCGTCATTTTTCTCCAATTCATAACATGTGCCGTTCAGCTCAAATCTGGCATCCCCGATGCGGTTGCCGTGACGTCCGATAAAGGCGCCGAAGAAACAGCCGTTTACCTCGTAGCCTGCCACATTGTCAAACCCAAGCACAATATCCCCCAGCTTCCCGTCTCTGTCCGGCACTTCCAGACGGGAAATAATGGCGCCGAAATCCAGACAGGACATGCGCAGTCCGTTTTTGTTTGTAATGGTGTACTCTGTCACCTCTGCGCCCTCTTTTGTAACCCCAAATTTCCCCTTTGTCATACTCATACACTTATCCTCCTCATTTTTCTTCATTTTTTATAATCCCAATTCCCAGTTCCTCCAGCTGTACCGCATCTACCGGGCCCGGCGCTTCCGTCATCAGGCAGGATGCGTCTTTCACTTTCGGAAAGGCAATGACTTCACGGATACTGTCCTCTTTTGCCATCAACATGATCAGGCGGTCC
>CANRMO010000045.1 GCA_947631755.1 uncultured Lachnospiraceae bacterium
CTTTTTTATCATCATCACTTCTTGAAAAAACTTGTTTTAAAGCATAAGGTAAGTTCCGCCATGGTAGGAATTTTAACCGGATCGTGCAGTCCGATTATTATCTGCCTGCCTCGCTGGGAGGGCTGACTTACGGGGTCAGCTCGCTGGAGATGGCGTCGGCGTATGCGGCGCTGGAGAATAATGGGAAATACAGAGAGCCTACCTGTATCATTAAAATTCTGGATTCGGACGGAAACCTCATTGTGGGCGATGACATAAAGGAGAAGTATATCTATGACGCAGATGCCGCTAATTCCATGACCGATATTCTGGAAGGTGTGTTCAGCAGGGGGACGGCCAGGGGGCTTGGCATCGACAATGGCATGCCCTGCGCCGGAAAAACAGGGACCACAAATGACAAAAAAGATGGCTGGTTTTGTGGATTTACCCCGTATTACACGACGGCAATCTGGGTGGGGTATGACTCGCCAAAGACGGTGAGTGACCTGTACGGTTCATCGTACCCCGGGAGGATCTGGCATACATTTATGAATGATATACACAGTGCGCTCGAGGTGAAAAAATTCCCATTTGAGGAAAAGGGGACATCTTCTGGCTCCTCTCATTCCAGCGGGGGAAGTTCTTCTTCCGGCAGCGGAAGCAGTAGCAGCAGAGGAGATGACGATAAGGATATTGATACGGATGAGGACGACCAGGATAATTCCGTAGACATCGATCCGGACGATCAGGATGATTCCGTGGATGCGACAAAGGAGCCGAGTGCGACAAAAACGCCGGCCACAGAGGCGCCGGCGACAGAAGTACCGGCGACGGAAGCGCCGGCCACAGAACCTCCCGCCGCCACAGCAGAGCCGGTGGAAGATGGCTCTGAGGGCGGTGAAGAAGGGGAGGAGTAGTATGTGTATATCTTACTCCTGGTTGTACTTTTTCAGGAAATTCTCGATCCGCTCTGTCGGGTTCAGGTACTCAGAGATCGAGGCATCGTGATTCAGCGTATCGATCAGAAGGGCAATGTACTTGCTCATATCTACATCGATATAATACTCCCTGTCTAAGAGCTCCTGTGGCTGGTAGACAAGGTTTGTCGTCATCAGGCGGTAGATCAGGCCGCTCTTATATGCCTCGTCGAATTTTTCCAGGCCGTTTGTGAACAGGCCGAACGTGGAGGCGATAAAGATGCGGTTTGCCTTTCTCCGTTTGAGCTCAGTGGCTACATCGATCATGCTCTCCCCGGAGGAGATCATGTCATCGATGACAACGACATCTCTTCCGGCAACATCGGAGCCGAGGAATTCGTGGGCGATGATCGGGTTGCGTCCCTCCACGATCTTTGTGTAGTCTCTCCGCTTATAGAATGTACCAACGTCAACACCGGCGACATTTGCAAAGTAGATGGCCCGCTCCATGGCCCCCTCATCCGGGCTGATGATCATCATGTCCTTTGTGTTCATGCGGATGTCCGGCACATTGGCTAAGAGCGCCTTGATGAACTGGTAAGTGGGTTTTACCGTCTCAAAACTCTTGAGAGGGATTGCGTTCTGCACCCTCGGGTCATGGGCGTCAAAGGTGATGATATTCTCAACGCCCATATTGGTGAGTTCCTGGAGGGCCAGTGCACAATCTAAGGATTCGCGGGAGCTGCGCCTGTGCTGGCGGCTCTCATACAGGAAAGGCATAATGACCGTGATGCGGCGGGCCTTTCCGCTGATCGCGGCAATCATGCGCTTTAAGTCCTGATAGTGGTCGTCCGGCGACATGTGGTTGATCTGGCCGCACACTTTATAAGTCAGGCTGTGGTTGCGGACATCTACCAAAAGAAAGACATCTTTTCCCCGGATGGATTCGTTGATGATCCCCTTTGCCTCCCCGGAACCAAATCTGGGGCACACAGCGTCAATGATGTAGGAGTCTTTTTTGTAATTGGTAAAATGAATCGACGGGGACGGATTGCTAAAATTTCTCCATCTCACGATATACTCATCTACCTTTTTCCCTATCATCCGGCTGCTCTCCAATGGAATGATGGCTAAATCTCCAAATGGAATTGTCTTAGATAGATCTTTTTGGCTCATTGTGTTTTCCCTCCAATATTTGTGATCGCTAATTTTAAGCGAATGTCGTCCCCGGTCAGTTTCAGCAGCGTGTAATTACTGGTCAACCGGGAAAAGATGCGCTCGCTGTACTGCTCCCGGAGATCATCAAAAGATAAATTCGTAGAGATGATCGTAGAGCGCCCTGTATTTATCCGGACGTCAATGCAGCGGTAGAGCTGGGATGAGGTGAAGCTGTTGTTCAGCTCTGTCCCCAGATCGTCAATGATCAAAAGGTCGCTGTCCAGTATATAGGAGATGGCGGCATCTTTTTCTGTGTAAGACAGATCGCGGTCAAATTTGTACGTCTCTAAAATATCAAATAGTTGGAGAGAAGTCAAGTAAACAACTGTATGGGATGTGTCCAGGAGCTCCTTGGCGATGCAGTTGGCCAGAAAGGTTTTTCCCACACCCGTCTCCCCATATAAAAGGAGATTCTCCGTCTCCGCGTCGAAGTGCCGGACAAAATCTATGGCGGTCCGGTGGATGTTTCTCATATTTTCGCGGGGCGTGAGGCCTGTGGCCTCCTCCGTGTAATCATCCGGGTACACCTCAAGAGTGAAGTGGGAGAAATTCTCCCGGTCAAGGATTTCCTGTAAATTTGACTGGGAGTAGAGGAAATTGACAATCTCCCGCTCAAAGCAGTGGCATTTCCTGTCTCCGATGTAGCCGGTGTCCTGGCAGTCAGGGCAGACGTATACCGGTTTCAGATAATCCGCCGGATAGCCATTTTCCACGAGGAGACGCTCTTTTTTCTCCGAGATCTCGCGGACATTTTCTTCCAGATCCGAGGGCGCGGCACCGGTTTTCAGACGCTCCTTTGCATAATCCACAGAGAGAGTCTGGATTTTGCGTTCCCATTCTCTGTATTCCGGGATTTTTTCACGGACTTCGGCCAGCCGCGACTCTGTGATATGCTTTGTGCGCAGCTGGCGCCCATAATATTTTGCCATCAATTGTTCATATTGACTGTTTGTCAGTACCATGGATTAACCCTTTCTGCTAATTTTTCCGGCCCTGCAGCAATTGTTTTTCCAGCGCGTTGAAATCCTGGTTGGAATAAGCGCGCTGCGGGAAATTCTGAAACTGGTTCTTTTTCGGGGCGGGTTTCTGGGAAGCGCCCGTGCTCTTGCGCTGTCTCTTATAGGATTCGTCGCACTTTTCAATATCCTGAAGGGAATTTACCTGCTGTTTATGCCAGTTTTTGAGTATTTTTGACAGATAGGGGAAATTGGCGTCCCCTGTCTGCAGAACCGTTCTCTTACAGGCTTCTGCTATAATGCTGTCGGTAAAGTGATAGGCCTCCCAGCCGTCAACGATTTTCATCTGGTCTGGTTTTAAGCCGCCCTGAATGCCGAACGCCCTGGCGACAATGGCATAGCGGCCGCTGAAATTCGCGGATTCTGTCTCTGCCTCCTGTGGCGTTGTGATGCCCTGGGATGCCCAGCTGAGGCCGATGGCCTCAATATAATTGGTCTTCTTTTTGCGTGGCGACACGGTAGAGCGTCACCAAAAGCTCTGCCGAAAATCCCACGTCACACATAAAGTAGAGGATCGTCTGTAGGTGAGCAGGGGAGACCGGCTCTCCCAGCAGCTGTTCGATCTCATCAATGGCGCGGTCAATTTCGGCATCCTTTCGGAACGCTTCCGCCTGAAGCGGTGTGTAGGTCTGTTTTGGCGGGGCGGTAAACTCATGGTTTCTCACAGCCACCGGAGGCAGGTTTTTGACAATGCCATCGTCTGCCCCTGCGGATATTTTTGTGGGGCCGCTGTCCGTGCTGGTGCTGTGGGGCAGTGCATTATTTTCGACAGCGGCGGCAAGAGCCAAGTCATCCGCGGAAGAGAGCTCGTCCTCTGGGAGAGGCGCGGCTTTTGGTGTGGATGGAAACGAGTCCCCGCACAGCGTGATGCATTCAATCTCTTCCCTGGATTTTTGTATCTTAAGCAGGCCCTCCCGCTCCCAGTAGCGGAGAGCCCTCAGAATATCTTTTTCCGTACATTCCATGTGGTCGGCCAGGAAACTGACAGACAGATCGCTGTGCCGTTCCCGGTGCTGGTAAAGCATCAGGAGATAGATATACAATTTGACAAAACTGCCATCTGCAAAAGGCATGTGCTGCTCGATAAAAGAATTCGGAACCAGTGTATGGCCTGTGTCCTGAGCAGATAAAATCGTAAATCCCATTTTATGTACATTTCCTTTCCGTCATACTGAGTTACACACAAAAAACCAGAAAAACCCACGCGGGTTTTTTGTTTTGGTGACTACGAGTATAACATAAAGAAATTCTACTTGCAATTCGCATATTTTCTGTAGAATGGAAATGTTGATAGTGTCGATAATGTTGACAACATATGTTCGACCAGACTATACATGTAGAAGAATTTGCAAAATATAACGGAAAATCGCTTGATTTTGATTTCTAATAAAAAATTTCATTTATTCACAAATTTTACTTGACAAAAAGATATCCACAGCCTGTACCATACGACTGAATGTTGATAAGGCTGTGGATAATGTGCATAAATCACTTTTTCAGAAGACTTTCACCAATTTCTACTATGTTCCCGGCACCCATAGTTATCAACAGGTCACCGTTAGTTAAATTTTTCAAAATAAATTTTTGGATCTCCTCAAAATCGGATATATAATGAACGTCTTTTCCCAGTTTTTCGAGCTCGTCGGCGAGGTTCTGCGAGGAGATGCCGCCCGGGTCTTTTTCCCTGGCGGCGTATATATCTGCCAGGATCACGTGGTCGGCCATGGAAAGGGCTTTTGCGAAATCTGTCAGAAATGCTCTGGTCCGGGTGGAGGTATGGGGCTGAAAGCCAACCCACAGTTTTTTGTGGGGGTATTTCTGCGCGGCGGTGAGAGTGGCTGTGATTTCTGTGGGATGGTGGGCGTAGTCGTCAATAATGGTAAAGCCGTTTCTCTCTCCCTTGTGCTCAAAACGCCGCTCGGTCCCGTGGAAAGCTGTGAGTGCCGCCTGGATAACCGCATCCCCGATCCCATACAGAGAAGATAAGGCAAGGCAGGCGAGGGTGTTGGAGACATTGTGCCGTCCAACCACGCCGAGAGAGAAATGAGATCCTTTCTCTCCGCGGACAACGGCATCAAAAGCGCCGCGCCCGAGGCCGTCATAGGTAATATCTGCAGCGGTAAAGTCCGCGCCGGGATGATCCAGTGCATAGGTCAGCACGCGGCAGGGAAGCCCCTCCGTAATCTCTTCATAATGTTCTATGTCTGCATTTATGATCAGTGTGCCGTGGGCAGGGATTTTTTTTGCAAATTCCCGGAAAGAATGCCGGATGTCCGCCAGATCTTTGAAAAAATCCATGTGGTCCTCTTCGATATTGAGTATAATCCCTACAGTAGGGTAAAACTGAAGAAAACTGTTCGTGTACTCACACGCTTCTGTGATAAAATGTTCTGAGTGCCCGATCCGGATGTTGCCCCCGATGGCGTCAAGGATGCCGCCGACGGAGATCGTCGGATCCAGGCCGGCCTCCATAAAAATGTGGGAGGCGATAGAGGTAGTGGTCGTCTTGCCGTGGGTTCCGGCGATGGCGATGGCGGAGGGATAATTTTTCATCACTTGCCCCACCATGCGGGCGCGCTCCATCATCGGTATGTTCTGCCTTCTGGCCTCTGCATACTCCGGGTTGGATGGTTTTACGGCGGCGGTATAGACAACCAGGTCGATATCATTTGTAATATTTCTCTCGGTTTGTCCATATACTACTTGTATGCCGAGTGTTTCCAGATGCCTGGTGATCTTGCTCTCGTGCCAGTCCGACCCGGTGATGGTAAATCCCATGGAGTACAAAAGCTCAGCAAAGCCGCTCATGCTGATCCCGCCAATACCAATGAAATGAATATGACATGGATTTTCAAAGTCAATTTCGTACATAATAGCCCTCATTTCTTTATGATTTCTGAAACTTACTAATATTATATAGTTACATGAGGGAAAATACAAGGATAAAGGTGAAACTGCTTAATATTCAAAGGTGTTTTTTGTGCAACATACACAAAAAGAAAAAAAAACATCAAAAAATTTTGTTAAAAATATTCACATTTGAAGTATAGTGTGATATACTTTATTCATCAAATTACAACAGGGGTGATAACATGATCAAAAAAGAAATGATTGCCATGCTGCTTGCTGGGGGGCAAGGATCAAGACTGGGTGTCTTGACGGCTAATGTAGCAAAACCTGCTGTTGCTTTTGGGGGAAAGTATCGAATCATTGATTTTCCATTGAGTAATTGTATTAATTCAGGAGTGGACACGGTAGGTGTACTGACACAGTACCAGCCGCTCAAATTGAATACTCATATCGGAATTGGTATTCCATGGGATCTGGACCGTAATGTTGGGGGCGTGTCCGTTCTCCCGCCGTATGAGAGAAGTACAAGTAGTGAATGGTACACAGGAACAGCTAATGCGATTTATCAGAATCTGGCTTATATGGAATTATATAATCCCGATTATGTGTTGATTCTTGGTGGCGATCACATCTACAAGATGGACTATCAGGTTATGCTGGATTTCCACAAAGCGAATCACGCAGATATCACAATGGCGACGATGCCTGTGCCGATTGAGGAGGCCAGCCGTTTTGGCGTCTGCATTACGGATGACTCTCACCGGATCCTGGAGTTTGAAGAAAAACCAGAACATCCGCGGAGTAATCTGGCATCCATGGGAATCTACATTTTCTCATGGCCGGTACTTAAGGAAGCGCTGATTAAGTTGAAAGACCAGAAGGGTTGTGACTTTGGCAAACATATCCTGCCATATTGTCAGGAGAGGGGTGACAGGGTATTCGCCTATGAGTACAACAGCTACTGGAAAGATGTAGGGACTCTCGGTTCCTACTGGGAGTCAAATATGGAACTGATCGATTTGATTCCTGTGTTTAATCTGTACGAGGAATTCTGGAAGATCTACACGAAGAATGAGTGGATCCGCCCGCAGTACATCGCCGGGGATGCCGTGATCGACAAAGCCATTATGGGGGATGGCTGTGAGATTTACGGAGAAGTGCACAATTCTGTGATCGGATCGGATGTTGTGATCGAGGAAGGTGCGGTCGTACGGGATTCCATTATCATGAACTCAACGCGCATCGGCAAGAACACAGTTCTTGACCGGACGATCGTGGCAGAGGGTACTGTCATAGGAAATGACTGTGTGTTGGGAGACGGCGAAGATGACATTCCAAACAAATTGAAGCCGGATGTCTATGCCTTTAATCTTGTCACGGTTGGGGACAACACTGTGATCCCGGATGGCGTGACGATAGGAAAGAATACCGCTATTGCAGGAAAGACCACAAAGAGCGATTATCTGGACGGGAAACTTGCAGGTGGCGAGACTTTGATAAAGGCAGGTGACGTGGAATGAGAGCGATTGGATTGATTTTAGCCGGAGGCTCCAGCAGCCGAATGAAAGAACTGACGAGAAAACGCGCAACAGCGGCTATGCCGATTGCAGGAGGTTACCGCAGTATTGATTTTGCCCTGAGTAGTATGGCAAATTCACAGATCAGTAAAGTTGGTGTATTTACCCAGTACAATTCAAAATCTCTGTCACAGCATTTGAATTCTTCCAAGTGGTGGGATTTTGGGCGAAAGCAGGGAGGACTGTTTGTCTTTACGCCGACGCTGACGCACGATAACAACCAGTGGTACCGCGGAACAGCGGACGCCATTGCCCAGAACATAGACTTTTTAAAGAGCAGCCATGAACCATATGTTATTATTGCGTCAGGCGATTGCGTGTATAAAATGGATATGGGCAAACTGTTGGAATATCACATTGAAAAAAATGCGGATATTACAATAGTGACAAAGGATTTGGGGGCGGTTGATGATCCCAGCCGTTTTGGTGTGGTATCAGCAGGTATTTATGTGATCCGCCGCAGACAGTTGATTGAGATGATTGAGCGGGCAGGTGCTGAGGGCGGATTTGATCTGGTAAAGGATATCTTTATCCGGTATAAAGGAATTAAAAAAATATATGCCTATCAGATGAATTCCTACTGGAGTAACATTACAACAGTAAATTCCTACTTTAAGACAAACATGGACTTCTTAAACAGAGATATCAGGGAATATTTCTTTGAGGGATTTCCGCAGATTGCCTCGAGGATCGAGGATCTTCCGCCAGCGAAGTACAATGCGGGATCCAAAGTGGAGAACAGCCTGGTCGCCAGCGGGTGTATCATCAACGGCGAGGTAAAGGACTCCCTGTTGTTTAAAGAAGTGTATGTTGGTAATAACTGCACGATACGTAATTCAATTATTTTGAATGACGTATACATTGGGGATAACACTTATATTGAAAATTGCATCGTAGAGAGCCATGGCACGATTCGTGCAAATTCGAATTATGTCGGCACCCCAGAAGACATCAAGATCATTCTTGAGCAGAACGAACGTTACGTACTGTAAAATTTCAAAAAAGGGGGAAGGTGGATGCAGATCACAGACATTCGCGTCCGTGTAATCAACAGGGAATCAAAGATGAAAGCCGTCGTCTCCGTTACATTTGAAGATGCTTTTGTGGTTCATGACATAAAAGTAATTGAGGGAGAAAAGGGGTTATTTATCGCGATGCCGAGCAAGCGGACACCGGATGGTGAATACCGAGATGTCGCTCATCCAATCAATGGAGAAATGAGAGCCGCATTACAGGATGCGATTTTAAAAGAATTTAGCCGGGCACTTGCAGAGTTGCCGGGTACTGAACAGGACTAGACGGAAAAGAAACGACATTTGAGGTGTGCTGTGATGATGGCCATCGGCTGGGTCTCCCAGCCGATGGCTTTTTGAAAAGAATGGAGGCTGGAAACCGATGCAGATATTGATCATACGACATGGGGATCCGAATTATGAAATCGACTCTCTGACGGAAAAGGGATGGAGAGAGGCGGAACTTCTGGCAGAACGGATTGCCAGGCTGGATGTGGCGGATTTTTATGTGTCTCCGCTGGGAAGGGCGAGGGATACGGCAGGTGTCACATTAAAGAAGATGAACAGGCAGGCGACAGAACTTCCCTGGCTGCAGGAGTTTTTCCGGGCGACGATAGACCGGCCGGACAGGGATTATAAGTCCATCGCGTGGGACTGGCTGCCCCAGGACTGGACTATAGAAGAGAAGTATTATGATAAAAATGACTGGACGGATACGGCGGTCATGCGAAACAGCGAGATAAAAAAGGAGTATCAGTGGGTTGCGGACGGGCTGGATGAGCTGCTGGCCCGGCACGGCTACGTGCGGGAGGGCAATTATTACCGTGCGGAGAGACCAAACACAGACCGGATCGTATTATTCTGCCATTTTGGTGTGGAGTGTGTGATGCTCAGCCACTTGCTGGGCGTATCGCCCATGGTAATGTGGCATGGATTTTGCGCTGCGCCCACTTCTGTGACTACGGTTAATACAGAGGAGAGGCGGAAAGGAGTTGCCTCTTTCCGTGTTGCCTCTTTTGGTGACGTCTCCCACCTCTATGTGGCGGACGAGCCGCCAGCGTTTCATGCCAGATTCTGTGAAGTGTACGGAAAAGAAGGGGAGAGGTGCGACTGATGCGTTGGCTGGCAAAACTTTTTTTGGTTCTCTGTGTGGGTTTCGCCGCCTGTTCTGTTACAGCGGCGCGGGCCGCGGCTGAGCAGGCGGGCGTTGTGGTGGTAACTGGCAGTGAGGCGCCGGCAGCCAGTGCGGAGACCGCGGCATCTGGCACATCCATAGGTGCGGAGAGCGGTGAGGATGACTGGAACGAGATGAGGGCACTCTCTTCTTCCGTCAGATATAACGGAAAGAGACTCAATCTGAAAGGGACGCCTCTGGCTACTTATAGCGGTGTGGTGATGGTTCCGGTCAGGCCGGTGCTGTGCGGGCAGGGGCCGAAAGCTGAGTATACATACAATGATATGACCGGGCATGTGCGGATAGTGCGGGAAAATAAACTGGTTACCTTTTATACGGACGATAATGTTTACTATGCAGACGGCGTGAAAAAAATATTTTCAGCGGAGGCGGTCACGGCGTCTTATGAGGGGAAGGAAAAGGCGTATCTGATGGCACCGCTTGAGGAGTTGTGTGCCGCGCTGGGGATATCGGTCTCCTATAACGAAGATACGGACACTTTTGTTTTGAAAGGTAAAAAGGTTACCTTTTCCGGGAAAAAGATAAAGACGGCCTACGCCTATTCCATGAAAGCGTTTGCGAGAAAAGAGTACCGGGCGACCAGAAAAGTCTCCTATCAGTCGTTTTTGAAACTGGTGAATCCGGCGGAAGATACGACTCATGGATTTCAGTTTCTCCGCATCGACCGATACCGCAGTGTGAATAAAAAGAAATTCAGAATTTATTACCAGTACCTCATAAGGGATTACTGCCGGGAGATCGGCATCCGTCCGGCAAAGAGCAGTCTGTACGGGAAGGCGGACGTGTTTTTGCGGGCGGCAAAAAAATATAATCTTGATCCGATATATCTTGTGAACCAGACATTTCTTGAGTCTGCTTACGGGACGAGCGAGCTGGCTTCGGGCAGTGTGATCCGAAAAGTCGCACGGCGGGGATATCCCCGGACAGCGGCCGGGAAGTTTAAGACAAAGAAGATAAAGAAAAAAGTAAAAGTGTACAATCTTTACGGGATCAAGGCTTATGACGCTGATCCGTTCGTTGGGGGGACATCCTATGCCTACTATAAGAAGTGGACTACAGTTAACCGGGCGATTTACGGGGCCGCAAAATATCTGCGCTCGAATTATGTACACCGTCCCTACCGGCAGAACACGATTTTTAAGATGCGCTATACATTCCGTGCTAACATCTGGCATCAATACGCCACTTCGGCGGAATATGCGGAAAATGTCGGGCATCGGATGTATCTTATGAGTTGCTGTTATTCGAAAGACGCGAAGTTTTTATATGATTATCCCAAATATAGACGGGGGAGGTGATACTTGACAATCTCCCCCGCATTTATTAAAATGAGAGCAGTAAATACAGATTTAATTAAATTAAATAGAAACTGTATACCCGGGGGCACTAGAGGCCGTCGGGTGAAGTTTGTGCCATGGGTGCTGTTTTGTGAAAGGAATTTTGGCGGGCAGGAGCTGGCACGGACAGAAGGGAGACCATCATGTTTCTGATCGCAGGCCTCGGAAATCCGGGCACAGAGTATGCCGCGACAAGGCACAATATCGGATTTGATATGATCACTTACCTCAGTGATAAATATGATATTCCGATGAGGGGAAAAGAGAACAGAGCGGTTGTTGGAAGGGGTTTTATTGAAGGGCAGAAAGTCCTGCTTGCCATGCCGCAGACCTATATGAACAACAGCGGTGAGAGTATACGCGCCCTGGCCGATTTCTATAAGCTGAAACAGGAAGAAATTCTTGTAGTCTATGACGATATCAGCCTCCCGGTTGGGCAGATCCGCGTCCGCCCGAAAGGAAGTGCAGGGGGGCACAATGGGATCAAGAGTATTATTTCCCATCTTGGCACGCAGGTATTTCCCCGGATCAAGATCGGTGTCGGGGCAAAACCGGAGGGCGGCGATCTGGTGAAACATGTGCTGGGGCGGTTTTCCAGAGAGGAAGACGGCATGATACGGGAGGTCTTTGCGCTGGCAGATGAGGCAGTCCGCGCAGTTCTGACGGAGGGGACGGACAGTGCCATGAATCTTGTAAATGGGAGAAAGTGTGAATAGATGGAAACATTACTGGCCCCCCTGCGGGAACTGGATGAATATAATCAATTGAAGATTGCGGTGGAAAGGGGCAATACCCCGGTGCAGGTGATCGGATGCATGGATTCCCAGAAGTGCCATTTTATCTACGGGATGGAAGAGTTGTCCGGTGTACGGCTGATCGTCACCTACAATGAGATCCGCGCGAAAGAAATCATGGAAGATTATCGGATGTATGACCGGAACGTGATGTATTACCCGGCGAAGGATCTGATCTTTTACAGCGCAGATGTCCACGGACAGGCCATAGTCAAAGAGCGGCTGAAAGTAGTGAAAGCACTGGCCGAGGGGACAGAGGCTACGATCGTCACGACGATTGACGCGGGGATGGACTTCTGCATTCCTTTTGAAAAATATATAGAGAGCACTATCACGGTCTCTGAGGGGGATATGCTGGATCTGACAGAAATGCAGAAAAAGCTTTCAGATATGGGGTATGAAAATACGGCCCAGGTAGAGTGGGAGGGAGAATTTTCTGTCCGGGGCGGTATTTTGGATGTATTTCCGCTGACTGAGGAATGTCCCTGCAGGATCGACCTCTGGGGGGATGAGGTTGACACGATCCGGAGCATTGATGTGGAGAGCCAGCGCTCAGTGGAAAACCTGGAGCAGATCCGCATCTATCCGGCGGCGGAAGTGTTCATGACCGAGGATATGGCCCTGCGTGGCATGCGCAATATCTATAAGGATATGGAGACCTGTACCGGGAAGCTGAGGGAGCAGGGAAAGAAAGAGGAGGCGGCGAGGCTGCGCCAGAATGTGGAGAATTTCCGGGAGACCTTTGAGGCGTACCACGGCATGGTGAATCTGGAGAGCTTTCTCACTTATTTTACCAGGGATACCGTATCTTTTTTTGACTATTTCAGAAACCGTGAGGCTGTGGTTTTTCTGGATGAGCCGAACCGCTGTGTGGAAAAGGCGGAGGCGGTGGAGTATGAGTTCCGGGAGAGTATGTCGGGACGGCTGGAAAAGGGCTATATTCTGCCGGGGCAGATGGATGTGCTCTACTCCCTGCCGCAGATTTTTTCAAAATTGCAGCGGGGGAAATTTGTACTCTTTTCCACACTGGACGCGGCGGTGAGAGATATCACAGTTCAGAGGAAATTTTATTTCCGGACTCAGCCGACAGCGGCTTATAACAATAATTTTGCCATGCTGGCAAAAGATATCAGCCGACTGAAAAAAAAGAAATACCGGATTCTTCTTCTGTCCGCCTCAGAGACGAGGGGGCGGAGGCTCTGCCAGGATTTGATGGATTTTGATATCACGGCATTTTATGACGGGAAAATGGAAAGGGAACTTAAGCCCGGTGAGGTGATGGTGAGCAGGGGAAATGTGCGGTCTGGCTTTGAGTACCCGGATCTGCAGTTTGTTGTCGTGACAGAGAGTGATATTTTCGGAAACCGTGCAAAGAAGAAAAAGAAAAAGGTAAAGCGGTACGATGGCGCGTCCATCCAGAGCTTTAATGATCTGAAGATCGGGGACTATGTGGTGCATGAGAACCACGGCCTCGGTATTTACCAGGGAATCGAAAAAATAGAAAAGGATCAGGTTGTCAAAGATTATCTGAAGATTTCCTATGCGGCGGGGAGCAATCTCTATGTGCCGGCCACTTCACTGGAGATCCTGCAGAAATATGCCGGGAGCGATGCCAAAGTGCCAAAGCTGAACCGGCTCAATTCCCCGGAGTGGAAAAAGACGAAGTCCCGTGTGCGGGGGGCAGTCCGGGAGATCGCTGAGGAGCTGGTGGAGCTGTATGCAAAGAGGCAGGAGAAGCAGGGGCACGCATTTGAAAAAGATACGGTGTGGCAGAAAGAGTTTGAGGAGCTTTTCCCTTATGAGGAGACAGACGACCAGCTCAGAGCCATTGAGGATACGAAAGCGGATATGGAGAGCACAAAGATTATGGACCGGCTGATCTGCGGCGACGTCGGGTACGGCAAGACAGAGATTGCCATCCGGGCGGCGTTCAAGGCGGTGATGGATAACCGGCAGGTGGCGTTCCTCGTGCCGACGACGGTTCTTGCCGTGCAGCACTACAATACGTTCGCACAGCGGATGAAAGATTATGGCATTAATGTAGAGCTGCTGTGCCGTCTCCGGACGGCGGCAGAACAGCGGAAGACCATCGAGGGACTGAAAAAAGGGAGTGTGGATATTGTCATCGGTACGCACC
>CANRMO010000046.1 GCA_947631755.1 uncultured Lachnospiraceae bacterium
AAAACGGCACTCCCGCCTCTCCGGCCAGCGCCTTGGCTAAAAGGGTCTTTCCGGTACCCGGCGGGCCCACAAGCAGTGCGCCTTTCGGAAGTTTGGCGCCGATCTTCTTATATTTCTCCGGGTTTTTCAAAAAATCAACGAGTTCCGTCAGAGACTCCTTGGCCTCGTCCTCCCCCGCCACATCGGCGAACGTAACCCCGGTCTTTTTCTCCACATACATCTTGGCATTGGATTTCCCGACGCCCATCAGCCCGCCGCCCTTTGTGGCAGACCGCATAAAGAACCACAGCAGCAGCCAGAGCCCGCCGATCGGGAGCAGGTACGTCAGCAGGAAATCAAGGATGCCGGAACCGGCACTGTCCACCTCTGCCGTAAATTCAACCCCGTATTTGTTGAGCATATCCTGGACCAGACTCGTGTCATTGACATAGCCGGTATAATAAGTGACGGCAAACATGGCCACTTTCTGCTCGGTCTTTGGCTCGATATAGATGAGGTTTGATTTGAATGTAACTTTCTTCACCTCATCTTTTTTCAGCATCTCCACAAATTTTGAATAAGAAATCTCCTTTTCTGTATTATTCTGGATCTCAGAATTGAGAAACAGGATCATACAGAGAGAAAAAACTGCCGCCACCACGCATATGATGATATTGTTGCGCAGCCTTCTATTCCGGTTTGGATCATTCTTCTTATTATTCATATCCATGTATTATAATTCCTTTCATTCGTTCAGCCCGGTTTTCCCCCGCACTGCGATATCGCACTTTATATAGTATAAAAGATTTTTAAACATAAATCAATGTTTAGTATGTGAAAGATTGATGAATTTAAACGAATTACCTCTTGAAACGCCCTCCCAAAAAGGGTATACTAAATTCATATTTGCTTATTTACGAAGATTGGAGGATCACTATGGCTGTAAAGTACGTATTTGTGACCGGCGGCGTTGTCTCCGGCCTTGGAAAAGGAATCACGGCGGCTTCTCTCGGACGGCTTTTAAAAATGCGCGGTTACCAGGTGACCATGCAGAAATTTGACCCATATATCAACATTGACCCGGGGACGATGAACCCGATCCAGCACGGTGAGGTGTTCGTGACGGATGACGGCGCGGAGACAGACCTGGATCTGGGCCACTACGAGCGTTTTATCGACGAGAGCCTGACAAAACAGAGCAATGTCACCACTGGCAAAGTGTACTGGTCCGTCCTCTCAAAAGAGCGGCGCGGAGACTACGGCGGCGGCACAGTCCAGGTGATCCCCCACATCACAAATGAACTGAAAAGCCGTTTTTACCGGAATGACGGCTGCAAAGAGACCCAGATTGCCATTATCGAAGTGGGCGGCACAGTGGGCGATATTGAAAGCCAGCCTTTCCTGGAGGCCATCCGCCAGTTCCAGCTGGATGTGGGACACGAAAATGCAATCCTCATCCATGTCACCCTTGTTCCCTATCTGAAAGCCTCGCAGGAACTGAAGTCCAAGCCGACCCAGGCCAGCGTCAAAGAACTACAGGGAATGGGGATACAGCCGGATATCATTGTCTGCCGCACGGAGATCCCGCTGGACAAGTCCATCCGCGACAAGATCTCTCTCTTCTGCAATGTCCCCAGCAGACAGGTGATCCAGAATCTCAATGTAGAGACTTTATATGAAGTGCCTCTGGCCATGGAAAAGGAAAATCTCGCCCAGACAGTCTGTGGATGCCTGCATCTGGACTGCCCGGAACCGGACATCAGTGAGTGGGAAAACATGGTGGATTCCCTCAAAAACCTGAACCGGGAAGTGACTGTGGCGCTGGTAGGAAAATACACCGCCCTGCACGACGCCTATATCAGTGTTGTGGAGGCGCTGAAACACGGCGGCCTGCCCCACAATGCCCAGGTAAACATCAAATGGGTTAATTCAGAAGAAGTGACATGGGAAAATGTGGCAGATGTCCTAAAGAACGTCAGCGGAGTTCTTGTCCCTGGCGGTTTTGGCGACAGGGGAATCGACGGCAAAATATTTGCCATACGGTACGCGAGGGAGAACCACATCCCATTTCTCGGTCTCTGTCTCGGCATGCAGCTCGCTATCGTTGAGTTCGCCCGGGATGTGATCGGATGGAACGACGCCCACAGCGCCGAGCTGGACCCCTCCACCACCCACCCGGTCATCCACCTCATGCCAGACCAGGACGGCGTCGAGGATATCGGCGGGACGCTGCGCCTCGGTTCATATCCCTGTGTGCTGGACAAAAAGAGCAGGGCATTCGCCCTGTACGGCAGTGAGACGATTCACGAAAGGCACCGCCACCGCTACGAAGTCAACAACTATTATCGTGGGGATCTGGAAAAACATGGCATGAACCTGTGTGGCCTGTCCCCCGACGGCAGGATTGTCGAGATGCTTGAGCTTCCAGACCACCCGTGGTTTGTCGCCACACAGGCACACCCGGAATTTAAATCAAGGCCAAATCACCCACATCCACTGTTTAAGGGATTTGTGGGGGCGGCACTGGAGCTGTCGCAGAAAGATCAAAATTCAGACAATTAGCATTACACCAGACAAAAGACAGCGTGAAAAGCAGAAATGCTTTCCGCGCTGTCTTTCTATATATCAGATATATGCCGTTGTTTCGTGATATTCAGCTATTAGAAAAAGTTGTTATGGAATTTTCCCCGAATATTTGATAAAATTGATAGTGACAAATATTTTTTTAGACAGGCATCATAAACTGGTGCCGAGAAAGGAGGATATTTTGAAAAAAAGAAGCAGAAGAACTATTGCCAAAGCGCTATCCGTGGCGATGACCGCGGCGCTTTTCGCATCCGGCATAACGGCGCCGCAGTCGCAGGCCGCCGCTGCCAAGGCGAAAAAGCTGTCAGTATCAGCGGCTGGCAAACTGTATGTAGGGGCCTATTCTCCCTACACAAAAACAAAACTAAAGGTCAAAGTAACACCGGCCAAAGCAAACCAGAAAGTCACTTTCAAATCAAACAACAAAAAAATTGCAACTGTAAGCAAAAAGGGCGTGGTGAAAGCCAAAAAGAAAGGTAAAGTAAAGATCACCGTGACTACTAAGGCAAAAAATGCCAGAGGGAAAAAGCTGAAGAAGACGATTAAGCTCAACATAAAGAAGTATAAAGCGCCCACAGGTATCAATGCAAGTATCTCAGCCACAAACCTGAACATAGGGGATACGGCAACGATCACGGCATCCCTGACAGGCAATCCAACCAAAAAAACTCTTGTTTACACAACCTCTGCCGCCGGGGTAGCCTCTGTCAATAACAAAGGGGTTGTCACAGCAAAAGCAGCCGGGACAGCGACGATAACGGTAAAATCGTCTGTAAAAGGGAACAAGGGTAAGATACTGTCAAAATCTTTTGAAGTCACCGTAAACGGGGGGGGGGGTATCTGATACTCCTGGGACGAGCAGCACGGCGACTCCTGCACCGACAGCTAATCCGACTCCGGAGCCAACTGCAGAACCAACGGAGGAACCGACTCCGACTCCGACTCCGGAACCGACGGAGAAACCGACCCCGACTCCTGTGCCGTCACTGTCGGCATCCGTATCGGCAGACCCGGTTGCTCTGTCGGCATTAGAGACAACTACCGGTAAAACGGCCGCCACATCACTGACAGATTTCAGCCTGAGTAAAGCAAATGAGACGGATATGACGAACAGTGATAATGGCATGACCATCGTGTCAACGTTGACGATAAACGAACTCAACAAAAACACCAATACCTACCTCTGGAATTTCAGCAATAAAGACACATGGCCGGTTGCCTATCAGTATATCAACACGGCCGGACAGCTGTGTACCAACATCGACCTGCGCGCCGAGTTTGTGACACCGGAAAATTTCCTGCCCATCGGCGAGGAATTTACCCTTCAGACAGTCCTGACAAAGACTGAAATCCGCCTGTATCTCAATGGGGAATTGAAAGCATACTACAATGCGAAAACGGATTTTGTCCTGGGCGGTTCTTTCAATGTCCTGAATCAGTCTCTGGTAACCTCAGGGCAGACTTCCTATGGCGATGCAGTAAGAAGTAACTGGAAACAGCTGCAGTTAGGTGTAGCGCCAAAATGCGTGACATCGCAGACAGCCATGAAAGGCACATTTTCCAAATTTGACATCTACAAAGAGCCACTGATGCCCGTATCCGGGGAAACGCAGACTTCCATCGTACTGTATGATGTCTCCTATCCGATCTCACCGGAAAATAATACGGCAAACTTTGGCGCCGTCTTATTAAACGCAGCGGAGGGAACAACCATCACTTATACCTCTCTGGATGAAGATATTGCGAAGTTCACTGAGGACGGCAAACTGTTCCTTTTGAAAGAGGGACAGGCCAGATTGAAAGCCAAAGCAAGTACCGGGGAGGAGAAAACCTGTACGGTGACCGCCACTTACTCCACAATAGGCATTCACGACCCATCCGTTTTCCAGGATCCGGCATCCGGATATTACTACACGGTTGGTTCCCACTGCCTTATGGGCTACTCCAAAGATATGAAATCCTGGGCCTATGCGGCAAATTCACAGACTGGCTATAATGCTGCAAACAAGCTTTTCACAAAAGTGTATACCCAGGAATTCAAAGATGTTTACGCCTATGTAAAACCGGGAGTGGCAAACCCGGAGGGCGTCTGGGCCCCGGCGCTGTATTACAGCAAGGAAGCCGGAAAATATTTTATGTATGTGACCATCGCCGACGGCACGGCACAGGGAAAATGCGCCATCGTCCTGACCAGCTCTGATAAACCGGACGGTCCATACAAATACGAGGAGATGCTGGTTGCGTCTGCCATGACCACAAGCGACGTGGACAAAACGAATCTGATGGATGAGCTGGGCATCACGGACAAGACAAAAGTACCTGCAAAATACACATCCGCTAACAGAAGCTATCCTGACTGCATCGACGCGACAGTATTTGAGACGCACGACGGCAAACTCTGGATGGTATATGGCTCCTTTACATGCCAAGGCGGCATCCGCATGATACAGCTGGACAAGAAGACTGGCGGAAGACTGGCTGGCGCGAACTACAAGGATAACGGCACAGCATCGGAACTGGGGACGAAAGACCCCTACTATGGCATCCAGCTGGCCGGCAGTAACGGCGAGGGACCATTTATTATGGAAGTGCCCTCTGACAAATCTTCCACCGGATATTATTATTTCTTATGGACGTCGGTGGGCGGCCTCAACGCCTGGGGCGGTTACCACATGAGAATGTACCGCTCGGAAAAGGTAGAGGGACCCTATGTAGACACAAAGGGCCAGGAGGCCACAGCCTCAATCGGCCGCTCCAATCTGGGACTGCGTGTAATGGACAATTATAAATTTACTTTTATGGACCAGGCATACACTTCCTGTGGCGGCAATTCTGCGCTGACGGCAAGCGATCCGACACTGAAAAATGAGTACGGAAAAATGTTCCTGCACTACCATCAGAAATGGGCTGACCCCACAGGGGCAAATGGCTTTGTAACAAAATCAAACCAGATGTTCTTAAATGAGGACGGATGGCTGGTAACAGCACCTTTTGACTATGATGGTGAGACAATCGGTGACGGGTATTCAAAAGAGGATGTAACGGGTGAATATGAGTTTATCCTGCACCGCACTTCCTATACCGGCACCAGTGTTCCTAACTACGATTATTCGGACGCTGTTATCATCAATTTGAATGCAGACGGCAAAGTCACCGGCAAGCAGACCGGCACATGGGAGCTCAAAGACGGCAAATATATCACTCTTAAAATAGGAGACGATACTTACAAAGGTGTTGTCATGAAACAGACCGTTGAGAACAGCTCCCGCAATGAAGCGATGGTATTTACCGCTGTCGGGGACGGCAATCTCCAGTCGGTATGGGGCATGAAAACTTTTGAAAGCTCTGATTATTACGCCGAATTAGACAAAGAATATGTGAAGATGCCAGCGGACGGAATAATATCGAAGTTCACGCTGCCGACAACAAGCGAGAAATACGGATTTGACATCAGCTGGAAATCAGACAACACGTCTGTCGTCAGCATTGACGGCGGAACGGCCACTGTCAAGCCGGGGGACGCAGAGACAACGGTAACATTGACCGGGACATTTACCAAGGGAGATTTCAGCAAGGACTATACATGGAACGTGGTGATCGGCGCATTCGCCATACCGCTCAACACAATCGTAGACGAGGACAAGATCACTCTGCCGGCCTCCTTTAATGATTCTCCTATAACATGGACCAGTGAGAACGACAACATCATCAATGCCAGCACCGGAGCCGTGACCCGGACTAACGATGACCAGACTGTGAAACTCACCGCCACAATAAATGGCAAAACACTGGAGTACGACATGGTTGTGAAGTCGAAAGTTGCAATATACACACAGGATTATACCGGTGTGGCAGCCATCGACGCGCTGACATCAACCAATCTGCAGGACGGAGTAACCATAGAACAAGATACCGCCCACGGCAGTTACCTGGCATTTACGCATCCGGGCGGCAACACAAACAGCAGAGGCGGCGTAACGGATTTTGGGATCACTTCCACCCCTGACCGGTATGTAATCTCGATGGACACTATATTGACAGCGGGCAACAACCAGGCAACAGAGCTCTCTATTTCCGGCAGCAATTTTGCCTATAATACCAACATAAACTATACAGGCGCTACCGGATGCCTTCTGAAGCTGTACTCAGAAAAGAGCGAGGAGTGGACGATCAACAACAATCCGGAGCACAAGGTAACCATTCCAAAAGATACGTGGGTCAGCCTGAAACTGTATGTGGATAAAACAAATGAAACCACCTGGCTGAAGGTTACAGACAGCAAGAACAAGGTATTGTATGACGCAAATGTCGATTACATCGGAAACGGTGAGATAAAGGGCCTCCATCTCTTACTGGGACGGTATCTGGCTGTTATGTGCGTTGACAATATCAATGTATACTGATCCATTAGATCATCCTGACAAAAGCATTATATTTGTTCAATAACAAGGGAGCTGCCGCATTCGCGACAGCTCCCTTAGTGTTATAAACTGTTATTTAAAAATTCTATTTTCTTTTCTCCGTCCGAGGCTTTCTATACTTTTTAAACACCAGAAAGCCGGCTGCCAGAAGCACGATCACCCCGGCCGCGATATACACGATCGGATTCGTAAAAATGCGCGCTGCCAGGCCGCCACTGCTGATCACCGCAATATACTGGATATCCGGCGTTGTCACACGGTATATATTATCGTCCACAGCCGCATCCAGTTTTTTCACACCGTCTTTTTCCGTGTAGGCATAAATTTCCGCCCCCCTCTTTGCGCGTTCACCAGACAGAGGGATACTGAGCGTATAATCCCCTTCCGGATCTGCTGTATTAGTAATATTATAGACGACCAGACCATTTCCGGAGGCGCCGGTTTTATCCCGGAATGTTTTATATATCTCTTCCTTTTTCCCCAGCGCGCGGACGGTCAGCATCGGCGGTTTTACCGTGGATTCCTGGAGCCCGTAATCTGCTGTGGCATGGATTCCCGTGACCGCCTCCACAGCAGTCAGCACGCCCCTGTTCGTATTTTCACCGACCGCGCCGTTGCCCAGCGTCTCCAGATTGCACCCGTAACCACTCACGGTCGTCTCCACCCCGTCCACCTGGGCAGCTACAGCTACCGACCGCATCGCGATAATCTTTGACAGATTCGGCTGTCCCAGTTCTGTCCCGCTCGGCTGGTTAATAAAATTCATATAGGACACATTGTCTGCCAGCTTTTCCGAGGCCGCCGTCACCAGCGGCTCAGAGATATTCTGGATGAGGGAATTGAACCAGCACGGCTCATACGTCTTCCCGTTAAATGCAGTCCCTCCCAGAGCGGCAATTTTTGCACAATCTTTCATGTACTGATGATATTTATCCATCAGGCTCTTATTCTGATAGATCACATAAAATAGCGGAAATTCTTTATAGATTTCCCCTGGCTTTTTCCCGGCTCCCCCGAAACCAAATTTCTGGTCTTTATATGCATTGAACATAATATCCAGTTCCAGATTGGCCGTTGCCTCTGATGTACTCGGAAAATAGCAGCCAAAACTCAGGTCGTAATCCCAGGGAACCACCATACATTTACCGCTTGTATCCACATACAGCCCGTAATTTTTCTGTCCGTCAAACATATTGTCTATCTGGACAAGGAAACTGTGTGCCGCAAAATATCTCACCACTTCGTCCACATCCATAACCTGGTTTAACAGTTCCAGATAGGCATCGCTGTTCACATCGACAGCCTTTCCGTCAAAATCTTTCCCGCTGCTGAGCTGGTTTATCTTTTTTTGCCAGGAGAGAACTGTGGGGAGCATCTCTGCCACATCCTGTAGCGTTTCATCGTCCTCTTCCCAGAGAGTTTCCTGTTCCTTCAGATCCCCTTTTGCCTTGTAGATCCCATTTTCATCCAGCTCCAGCACGGAATTCAGGTCAAAGGTGCCGTCCTCTCTCCGGTATTTGTCCATCTTCTCATCATAGAGCAGTGATGTGTGCTCCGGCTTTACCAGATAGTCGCTGATGCCGCCCTTATCTGCTTTCTGATACTGCTCTATAATACTCTGATCCATGGCTTCTACCATAAAATAGACCCCATAGAAATTATCGTTGATATACAATTTCGCCAGCCCGTATTGCGGTGTCGGCACTCCCATCTCAGTCATAAGAGCCAGCGCTATGTACTCTTTCAGCATGGACTTGTCAAAAAAGAAATTGTTGAAGCTGACTTTCCGGCAGCCGTAAAAATTCTGCTTTACCCCGTACTGGCTCTTTTTTATAAACTTTCCAAAATTTACAGTAAAGGAAAAACGGTCATTGCCGAAATTGTCCATGAAAGCGTGTTCCAGCGTATAACTCCCCTTTGTCTTCAGCCCGGTGTACCCGATCGTCTTATCCCCGATCGTCACACTTTCTGTCATGACCGAAGGCTTTTTATCTGCATTCTGGAGCAGATAATTCAAATTGTTCTCATCTACCTTGATCGAGACCGTCTGGATCCCATCTTTCAAAAAATACGCATCATAGGCACCGTCTTTCGCGTCTGCCTGCATGCTCATATCCACCTGGTAATCCTCCGGCGGCGTATTTTTGAGCATATCCTCTGTGATCTCGGTCGTGGAAGTGCCGTGGCCGCCCGTCCCTCCCGTCTCCACGGGAACTTCTTCCTCTCCCCCCTCTGCACGGGATACTGTACCCGCAGATGCCACCATTGCCGCCAGCAGCACGGCAGATACCGCCGCTGCCAGCCACCGTTTCCAGCCCTTTCTCATAACTAACCTCCTAATTGTCTTTTCGTTTCCTGCGATCACCATAAACTGTTTCTATTTAATCTTTACTGAAGACGCCTGACCCTTCTTTTTAAAGATTTTTTTGTACTTTTTCAGGCGGGAGGCCGGGACTTTGACCTTAGCCTTTTTATTAATTCCCTTTAGAGCATTTTTGCCGACACTCTTTAACTTCTTCGTCTTAACTGTGATCGTCTTCAGCTTTGCATCTTTGTAAAATGCTTTCTTGCCAATCTTTTGCACATTTGCACCTACTGTCACCTTTTTCAGTTTTTTACAGTTTGCAAATGCATTGTTGGCGATGGCGGTGATCTTATAGGACGTACCCTTTATCTTAACCGTTTTCCCGACAGCCGCGGAGGTCAGCGTCTTCTTTTTCACGCCTGCCACTGTGACCGTCTTTTTCGATACACTCGTCACCTTGTATTTCAGATTCCCAGAGGTGTATGTGGCATTTTCTTTCACGCTTCCGGCATCTTCTCCCTGACCGTCATCCGATGGCTTCGTGTTCCCGTCTGTCTTCGGTGTATCTGTCAGCTTAGCGATCTTTTCTGTCTCCACTACCGTGCCACATTCCTTACATTTCCTGGCGCGCTCGCCTTCTTCCTCAGTGGTGGCAGCTTTTATCGTCTCCCAGTCACCGGGGGTATGTGCTTTCACTGCAATCTCTGTCTCGTGAATATAGCCACAGACAGAGCAGGTTTCTTTCTGTCTGCCAGCGGTGGTACAGGTTGCCGGATCCGTCACTACCGGATCACCATAAGTATGGCTCTGGCAGAGCTCCACTTCCTCTGTCTGTGCGTCAGAACAATCTTCACAGACTCTCTTCCTCTCGCCGGGAGCTGTTTCCGTAGCCGCCCTGGTTATCTCCCATGCGCCGTATGTGTGCTCCGTCTTCGCAATCTCTGTCTCGTTGAAATACCCGCATATAATGCAGGTCTCTCTCTTCTTGCCCGTGGCAGTGCAGGATGGTTTCTTAACTTCCGTTATCGGACCGTATGCGTGCTCCTTACAAATTTCTATCTGTTTTGTCTCTTTGTGTGAACAAACGGAACAGGTTCTCTCTTTTTTGCCAGGTTCCGTGATCGCCCATACACCGTACTTATGCGCTGTCATTGCGATCTCCGTCTCCTCGGTATGCCCGCACTCTGTGCACACTTTCTCCCGTGTACCAGCAGTAGTACAAGTAGCCTGTCTGGTCACGACTGCGTCGCCATAACTGTGAGTTGTACACAAGGACACTGCCCCGCTCTCACTCTCACCACAGACAGAACAGGTTCTCGTTCTCGTCCCAGCCTCTGTAGCGGTCGGCACCTTAGTTATCTTCCATGCACCAAATGTGTGCCCAGCGGGGATCTCCTCCTCACTTGTCTCTCCACAGGCACAGCATGTAAGCATTTTCAATCCTTTTTCTGTACAAGTTGCCTTTTTTGTGACAATTCCTTTGTCATACTGGTGATTCGCGCAGATAAGACCCTCTATAGCTGCCGTCAGTTTCGCGGCACACTCATCTACCTGTCCCTGCTGCCCTGCTGGCAGATTTTTATCCAGTGCATTGGCCGCACCAACCGCGTCACTCAGTGCCTGCATGCTCTCCTGCGAATAAATACTCCCCGCCTCATTCTGCGCCACATATCTTTTGGCGGCTGTAAGCGCCTCATTGAAAGCAGCGTAATCGGCGATCTCCGGATTTAACAAAACCGTATTATCAAGGCTTGCCGCAGAAGAGGTTCCTCGCCCAAGGAGAATGTAAACTCCCGAGAGCTCACCTGTTCCGTTGACGGTGATCTCCTTATCCGTTAAAATTGCCTGACTGGTAGATTTATTGACAATGGACAGCGTCGCTTTTGTCCTGTCTGCCGAGTCCATCGACACTGTGATATGCACCCATGTCCCCTTGGGAATATCCACCGTATCAGTTGTATCATTGATTGCAAATTTCTGATTATTCAGCCCGGAAGCAGATAATTTTAAAATATAACCTGACCCTGCTCCCTCATTTATTTTGTATGACAGATCTTTTCCGGCCAGGACAAACTGTGTAACAGGCGTAGTAGAACCATTACCGCCAGTGGAACTTGTCAGCTGCACATCTGTCTCAAAGGTATATTTGCCTTCCGGCTGTTTCTCCAGCCCAAAGGGCGCTCTCACTCCCCGGTTTCCAGAACCAGAGGGCACTAACTTAACATACGTATTCTCATCCGCTGTCACTTCTGTAACCGTGGCGCCCCCGTTCTCACTCCAAATTGATTTCACATCGGTTCCCCACTCATAGTCCTCGGAGTAATAGGCATTGCCGCTGGCTGGTTTTTTCGGTATCGGCTCCACCCAGATCTCAAAATCGCGGAGTGTCCCCTTATAAGTCCCTGCCCACCAGCTGCCGAGCCCGAAATTGAGCTCATCTGCCGAAGACAGGAAATCCAGGACACTGGAATAGTCTTTCATAGTAGAGGATCCCGGTATCTCCCCCTCCTGGACTGTGGTGCGGTCTTTGTCCAGCATAGTATCATCATAAATTTTTTCTCCGTCCATTTTGACTGAGTAGCCTCCCGGCGTAAAGGCTATCTCCATCTCACGCTCTGTCCCCTCCCCAATAAAATCTGTGCCAGCCGTCCATTTTTTCCCTTCTGGATAATCGCCATTATACAGGTTCGCATCAAATATACCTCCGGTGGCATTATACCCCAGATAAGAACCGCCTGTAAAATATAATCTTCCTGTATAATTTCCCGCAGGGCCAGCCGTCACAGAGAAAATATTAGCATTGTCCAGATGAGCAAACGCTCCTGTTCTCTTTACCTTAAACTTAAATGTGACACCTCTGCTTGTATCTACCCCTTTCATCGGGTTCTCGACCGTCTCTGTCTTACCGGCAGCCAGATTCAGAGGCTCCTCTCCATAAAAAGACTCTAACTGATAGGCGCCATCTGTAGCTGCCGGCACTGTCACCTCGATCTTTTTTGTATAAGAAGCATCTCCCCTTGTGATCGTCGCTGTCAGCGTCACAGCCGCATCCGCCCCCTTTGGCTGTATTACGCTGCCATCTGCCAAAAGGAATGGTGAGTCACTCTCCCATGTGATTTTCGTACCACAGAGCCCTTCCGCCGGAAACTCTATATCCTCCGATATGCGTTTCGGCAGGGAGACTTTTTTGGCTGCAACCGATACGGCTTCCTCGTCTTTTGGATAGCGGTAGCCCCAGAGGCAGGTATCCACCTCTCCCCTTGCTCCCGCCGCTGTAAAACACAGTGTTTTTACATTTGTCCCTTCCATCGTCTGATTCAGGAAAACCGCCTCATATGTGACGTTGTCTGCTTTCAGGGTTACATTCCCCTCACCGTCTTTCTGCCACGTGCCCGACAATGCCCCTGTAATCTTTCCGTCCGCTGTCAGCGCGATCTTCTGCGGTTTATTGTATTCCAGTAAAGCATGATTTGTATTGTTCTGGAATAAAATCTCATAATCCCCCTCTATTTCGCTGTCAGCGTCTGCCGGCTCGTCCGATCTTTTATATTCAAATGGAGCCGCCGTCAGATATCCACTCTTTGTCGTAAAGAGCTGATGAACCCGGACTGAGTGATACTCGGATCCGTCATCCGTGCGTGTGTGGTAAACGACGTAGGCATTGCCGTCGTCATCGACAAATGCCGAATTGTGTCCCTGGGCAGTTTGAGCATTTTCCCAGTAACTCCATTTGTAGTATCCCATCAGGCGGGTTCCCACTTTTCCGCCATTGCCATTTACATCTCCCCCCTCTGTCGCCAGATTTCCTGAAATATCTTTGTAAGGCCCATCCGGATTTTCAGAGCGGAAAACTCTCATATTATAACCGCCATTTGCCACAAGGCCGCCATAGGAAATAAACAGATAATACGAATCCCCTATGTATTGAATATACGGCGCCTCCCCGGATGCACCTGAACCGCCGAGCCTTTTGCCCATATATTTGCCCGCGGGCGTGTTGTCATAGCCAGCCTTCGCCTCTGCGCTCATATCGCGGAATCCGGTCTCCTCATCCAAGGCAAACATATAAATGCCGCCAGACCAGGAACCATAGACAAACCAGAGTTTCCCCTCTTCATCATAGAATACGCAGGGATCAATGGCGTGCGCGCCGATCCGGTTATTCCATGTCGTTGGTTCACAGGGCGTCTCCCCATCCTTTGGCGTGTACGCATCTCTTGTATACTCAGCGGGCAGCGCAGTGTTTCCTGTCACCGCCGCGTAATCTGTTTTTTTGAAATCATGCACACCATCTTTTGTGAAACCGGAATATACAACCGTTCCCTCATATGTCCAGTCGCCGTCCAGAGAGTCAGCGGTCAGCATACAGATCGCCGAATTCCAGGAACATCCATTGATGCTCATG
>CANRMO010000047.1 GCA_947631755.1 uncultured Lachnospiraceae bacterium
ATCCTGGTATCCGGAAAATTTCCGGCATGGAGTTTGCCAGGGGACTGTATGAACAGGCGACAGAGCTCGGAGCGGAGTTCCGCCGCGGCCGGGTCATCCGCGTCGAGGAGTCAGAATATGGAAAGACTGTAGTTGTGGAAGATGAAGATGGGGAAAAACGGTATGGCGCCAGGGCGGTGATCCTGGCTACCGGGGTAAAGAACCGCGTACTCGGCATTGAACGGGAGGAGTCACTGATTGGCGCGGGTGTGTCTTACTGCGCTACCTGCGATGGCATGTTTTTCCGGGGAAAAGAGGTGGCGGTCGTGGGCGGTGGAAATACAGCGCTGGAAGACGCGCTCTTTCTCGCAAACCACTGCTCAAGAGTGTATCTGATTCATCGCAGGGACAAATTCCGAGGCGAAGACCGGCTTGTGAAAACGCTCGAAAAGAGAGAAAATGTTACGTTTGTCTTTAATTCAACCGTGATTAAATTAACGGGAAATGGTGTGTTGGAGGCAGTGACGCTCAAAGATACACAGTCCGGGGAGGAGAGTGAACTGCCAGTCAGCGGTCTCTTTGTGGCCATTGGGAAAGTGGCGGACAATGAGCTGTTTGACAATCTCGTTGATTTGGATGAGACGGGATATATCCGGGCAGCAGAGGACTGCCGGACGGATACGGACGGAGTGTTCGCGGCGGGGGACTGCCGGACGAAAATGGTGCGGCAGCTTGCGACGGCGGCCGCAGACGGGGCGGTAGCGGCGCTGGCGGCCTGTGAATATGTGGAGGGTATATGATTTAATCCTGGTTAAAACAACATTAAATTTAGAAAGAAATGAGGTAGAGAGGTAAAAATGTTAGAGGAAATTGTGAGAAGAGAATATGGAGTGGGGCTCAGCCAGTGCAGTGACGAGCAGGTTTACCATGCACTGCTGAAACTTGTGATGGAGAGGGCGGCCGCCAAAGAGAAAAAGACTGGGGATCCGGCTAACGGCAAAAAGAAACTGTACTACATATCGGCAGAATTTCTGATCGGGAAGCTGTTAAGTAACAATTTAATTAATCTTGGCATATACGAAACGGTTGCGGGGGAGCTTTTGAGTGCGGGAAAGAACCTGTCGGATTTTGAGGAGAGAGAGCCGGAGCCCTCTCTTGGCAACGGCGGGCTTGGCAGGCTTGCGGCCTGCTTTCTGGATTCCATAGCTACCCTGGGGCTTCCGGGGGACGGTGTGGGGCTGAACTATCACTACGGCTTATTCTGTCAGAAATTTAAAAAGAACAAACAGAGAGAGGTGCCGAATCCGTGGATGGAGGAGATGGACTGGCGGATCCGAAGCGACCGGCAGTTCCGGGTGTCCTTTGGCGGTTTTGATGTATATGCAGTGATGTATGACATTCTGGTGACTGGTTATGACAATGGCACGAACCGGCTCCACCTGTTTGACCTGGACTCGGTGGAGGAGTCTATCGTGCAGAAAGGAATTGATTTCGATAAGAAAGATATCCAGAAAAATCTGACGCTTTTCCTCTATCCGGATGACAGCGATGAGGAGGGGCGGCTTTTGCGGGTGTACCAGCAGTATTTCATGGTGAGCTGCGGCGCACAGCTGATCCTCGCCGAAGCGAGGGAGAGGGGGAGCAATCTTCACGATCTGGCGGATTATGTGGCGATCCAGATCAACGACACCCATCCGTCCATGGTGATCCCGGAGCTTATCCGTCTTTTGATGGCGGAGGGGATTGCCTGGGAGGAGGCGACAGAGATCGTGACAAAGTGCTGCGCCTACACCAATCACACGATCTTGGCAGAGGCATTGGAAAAATGGCCGGTCTCTTTTCTGGAGAAGGTGGCGCCTTCGATCGTGCCGATCATCCGCAGGCTGGACGAGGACGTGAACAAAAAGTTCGGGGATGACCAGGTGGCTATCATTGACAAAAACAAGCTTGTGCATATGGCTCATATGGATATGCATTACAGCCACAGTGTAAATGGAGTTGCCTATCTGCACACAGAAATATTAAAGAACACGGAACTGCACGATTTTTATCAGTTGTATCCGGAGAAATTCAACAACAAGACAAATGGCATCACATTCCGGCGCTGGCTTTTGCACTGCAACCGCGAGCTGGCCGGTTTTCTGACGGATACGATCGGGGATGGCTATAAAACGAATGCGGACGATCTGGAGAAACTTTTGGCCTATAAGGATGATGACCGGATATTGAACCGTCTGCTGGAGATTAAACAGAACAACAAACACCGTCTGGCGGTTTATCTGAAAGAGACGCAGGGGATTGAGCTGGATGAGGATTCTATTTTCGACATCCAGGTCAAACGTCTTCACGAATACAAGAGGCAGCAGCTGAATGCCCTCTATGCCATTCACAAGTACAAAGAGATCAAGAGGGGCAAACGGCCGGTGCGCCCGATCACGATGATCTTTGGGGCAAAGGCGGCGCCCGCCTATACTATTGCGAAAGATATTATCCACCTGATTCTGTGCCTTCAGGAGCTGATCCGCAATGACCCGGATGTGAGCCCTTATCTGAGTGTGGTCATGGTGGAAAATTATAACGTGACACTGGCGGAAAAACTGATTCCTGCCTGTGAGATCTCCGAGCAGATTTCACTGGCGTCCAAAGAGGCCAGCGGCACCGGGAACATGAAGTTTATGCTGAATGGCGCGGTGACGCTCGGGACGGAGGACGGAGCCAATGTCGAGATCCATGAACTGGTGGGGGATGAAAACATCTATGTGTTTGGCGACGACAGCGACACGGTGATTGAGCGCTATAAGAGAAAGGATTACCGCTCGAAAGATTACTATGACTGGAACGAGAGTCTGAGAGAGGCAGTGAATTTTATTATCAGCCAGAAGATGCTTAAGATCGGCAGCAGAAAACATCTTCTCAATCTTTACAACGAGCTGATCTGTAAAGATTGGTTTATGACATTCCCGGATTTCAATGCCTATGTGGAGACAAAGGAGAGGGCATACAGGGAATACGAGAACCGCCGTGCATGGGCGCAGAAGATGATCGTCAATATCGGAAAGGCCGGGTTCTTCTCCTCTGACCGGACGATCCGGCAGTATAATGAGGATATATGGCATCTCTGATACCATGGCATCTTTGATACCACGGCATCTCTGATACCACGGCATCATAACAGGTTTTGAATATTGAGGAGCCCCCAGCCTTGTCTTTCGTGGGGGAGATGAAGATCCGTACTTGAGTTTTTGAGGCGGATCTTTATTTTTTTGGGGGTGAGATCCGGGGATTTTTGCAACAGCAGGGCGACGGCGCCGCTGACGACAGGGGTTGACATGGAGGTGCCGCTCTTGACAGAGTAAGGTTGTCTGTTCTCTGCGACAGGGGAACAGCTGACGATCTGGCTGCCGGGGGCCACGATATCGGGTTTCCGGATACAGGCCAGGGTCGGGCCGACGCCGGAGTGGTTGACATTTTGTGGACCTCCATAGCTGTGGCGGGGAATATCGCTGGAGCCGACGGTGATCACCTTCCGGGAATTTCCGGGGGCGCTGATGCTGTATCGGTCAGGTCCCCTGTTTCCCGCCGCTGTGACGACAACAATGCCGGAGTTCCAGAGCTGTTCCACTTTTTTTACAAACAGGCTGTTTTCATGGAATTTAACAGGGTCGTTGGCGCCGATGGAGATATTGACAATGCGGATGTTGAGATAGAGCTGATTGCGGAGGATCCAGTTTATTCCCTTTATAATGTGCGGAATGTTTCCGTCTCCTCTGTGGTCAAGTACTTTGATCCCGACCAGGTCCGCTCCCGGAGCGATCCCGGTGTAACGGCCGCCGGAATAGTATCCGTTTCCCGCGACAATGCCGGCCACATGGGTGCCATGTCCGCTGTCGTCATACGGGAGAGGGTGGTCGTTAATGGCGTCATACCAGCCGCGGATCCGATCGCAGTAATCGGGGTGGGGGGACAGTCCGGTGTCCAGGATGGCGACGCGTACTTCTCTGCCTGTGATCCCCTGCTTATGTGCCCCGTTTGCGCGTACGATATTCCGAACCTGATTCATGGTGTGTGCCTCTCCCTCAAAAACTCTTCGTAATTATCCTATGGGGGAAGCATGTACCGGGTGCTTGTATTTGTGGGATCCGGCCAGGGGCCCGGTACATTATATTTTGAAATAAAGTGAAATATTCCAGTGAATTGTTTTCTTTTTTCCGACAGTATATAAGTGAAAGGTCTTTCAAATGAGAAATGTGAGGGGGAAAATTTCAGTGGAGAGACAGGCGTTAGCAAATCTGATCGATCGGTATGGAAATGACATTTACCGATATTGTTATCATCTTGCGATGAACCGCGAAGAGGCAGATGATCTGTACCAGGATACATTTCTCAAGGCAGTTATGATGAGCCACCGGCTGGAGAGTGTGGCACCCGCGCCGTCACAGGAAACGGAAGAGGTTCTGAGAAAGGACAGAAATTTTCTGATCGGGATAGCGACAAACTTGTGGAAAAACAGATACCGGAAGCTGAAGAGGAGGCGGGAGGTGGTCTCATCGGACCAGTTTGAGGGAGAATTTTCCGTAGACAGCGGCATAGATGTACAGGCGGATCTAGAAAAACAGGAGATCCTCCACGGGCTTCGGAGAGAGATACGTGAATTGCCGGAAAAACTGAGGGTGGTCATACATCTCTATTATACGGCAGAGATGGGAACCGGGGAAATTTCCAGGGTGCTGCATATCCCGGCGGGAACGGTGATGAGCAGGCTGCATCTGGCGAGGAAAAGATTGAGAGAGAGATTGGAGGAAAAAGGATATGAAATATGATTTTGAAGAGCTGCTCCGGGAGAGCGCAGACAGTGAGATCGTTCCATCTCCCGGGCTGGACCAGAAGATTATAGGAAGGGCAGAGGGGACGAAAAGGAGGAAAAAGGCCGGGATTGTGTGGAGAGCGGCTGCCGTGGCGGCTGTCTGTATAGTGGCTGTCTTTATGGTACCGCATATTGTTACGCCGCCGGGGCAGGAAAATGTGCCGGAAAAAAAGGCAGATCTGCCGAGCGGAAATTCTTTTACGGTAACGGCTTTTGCGAAAGAACTGACCCGGAAGGGAAAGGTGTTTTCTACAGACTGCACATCTTTTGGAGGGTCAATCTGTGGTGGAGATGACGGGGATATCAGTTTTTTGTTCCGGTTTCCGCTGTCGTGCGAGGGGAAAAATATTGACCGCATCACCTATTCTCTAAAAGAAGGAGATTTTATGGTTCAAAAAACCGGGCATGAGTATAAGTTGTGTAAGTCATTTTCCCTGGGGTATGAGGAGCAGAAAGACAAAGATAGAGAGGTAAACATTCTCACTTATAAAAAAGACTGGAGCAAAGAGAAAAAAAAGAAATTCAAGGCATTAAATTATGATATACTAAAGGCGACACCGGAGCAGGAGTGCGAGGCATGGAATCTGGTTCTCGGGGACCTGGGAGTCACTTGTACGGTGACATACGAAGATGGTTCCACAGAGACAAAGGAGATTGAGATTACAAATGAAGTCATGAAAGCGACGGATATTGGCGGCTTTGCCCCAGAGGATAAAGGGCGTTATCCAGTGCAGTGCTATAGTATAAAATAAGGATTTAACTTTGTGAAACCGTATTAATTTTATATTAAATATCATAATATAGAGTCCTGGCCGGTTAGGTCTGGGGGGCGGCTGCCCCTCAGGCCTATTTTTTTGTGGTTTATTAAAAAAAAGGTTGACCAACAGTCATTTTTGTGATACACTCCCATATAGTAATAAAAATGAACATTGGTCATTTTGTTGCGAACGCACCAGAAGACACCAAAATAAGACAGAAAAGAGGGTTATCATGGCGATTAAATTTGGAAAATGGATTTCCAGTCACAGGATTCTTGTTATCATTATGACAGTGCTCCTGCTGATACCGGCGGGGATCGGGTATATCAAAACGAGAATTAATTACGATATACTCGGCTATCTTCCCCAGTCCCTTGAGACGGTCAGCGGCCAGGATATCATGGTAGATCAGTTTGGATCCGGGGCGTTTTCCATGGTAGTGGTTGAGGGGATGGCGAACAAGGATGTGGCGGAACTGGAAAAGAAACTGGAGGCAGTGGAGCATGTGGAGAGCGTGATCTGGTATGATGATATTGTAGATATCACTGTGCCGGTAGAGATGCTGCCGGATAAGTTTCAGGAGGCTCTGTTTAAAGGGAATGCCACTCTGATGATCGCAATGTTTGACAATACGACGTCGGCGGATGAGACGATGGAGGCTGTCACAGCGATGCGCGGGGTAGTTGGGAAACAGGCTTTTATCAGCGGGATGTCCGGAGTTGTAACTGACATAAAAAATCTGGCTCTGGCGGAGATGCCGGTCTATGTGGCAGTTGCCGCTGGCCTGGCGTTATTGATCCTTATATTGACGATGGATTCTTTTGTCACCCCCATTATATTCCTTCTGGGTATCGGGACCGCGATCGTATTTAATATGGGGACAAATATTGTGTTCGGTGAGATTTCTTACATCACACAGGCGCTGACCGCGATTCTCCAGCTCGGTGTCACGATGGATTATTCTATTTTCCTTTTGGAGAGCTATGAGGCGAACAAAGAGCGGTTTGAGGGGGATAAACAGCGGGCTATGGCACACGCCATCAGCAATACTTTTAAGTCCGTGACGAGCAGTTCTGTGACAACGATCGCCGGATTTGCGGCTCTCTGTTTTATGACATATAAACTGGGAATGGATCTCGGTGTTGTCATGATCAAGGGCGTTGTGTTCGGGGTGATTGTCTGCCTGACATTTCTGCCATCCCTCATTCTCTGTCTGGACGGCGTTATTGAGAAGACGAAACACCGCAATCTGATCCCGGATCTCGGCGGCCTGTCGAAAGGGATTGTAAAGATGTGGCCGGTTGCCCTCGTGCTCTTTGCCGTGCTCATCGGCCCGGCTTATTATGGAAATAAGAACTATGATATTTATTATAATATAGATTCAGGCCTTCCGGGCGATCTGGATTCGGCGGTGGCAAATAAGAAACTGGAAGAGACATTTCAGATGAACAATGTCCATATTGTGCTGATGAAGACAGGGCTTTCCGCCAAAGAAAAAAATAATATGCAGGCGGAGATGGAAAAAGTGGACGGCGTGAAGTGGATCCTCGGCATGAATTCTATTGTGGGCGCTAATTTCCCGGATTCTATGATCCCGGAAGAGTACCGGGAAAAACTGAGGAGCGATGAGTACGAACTGGAATTTATCTGTTCCGATTACAAGTCGGCGACGGATGAGGTAAACGCCCAGCTCGATTCCCTCAATGGAATCGTGAAGAAATACAGCCCGGAGTCTATGGTGATCGGCGAGGCGCCGCTGATGAAAGATCTGCAGGACACGACAGATGTTGACCTGGCCCATGTCAATACCGTTTCCGTCCTGGCCATCTTTATCATTATTATGATTACCTTTAAATCCATCACGATCCCGGTCATACTGGTGTCGATCATAGAGTTTGCCATATTCCTCAATATGTCGGTGCCTTTTTATACAGGTGAGTCGCTGCCGTTTGTGGCGAGTATTGTGATCGGGACGATCCAGCTAGGGGCTACGGTGGACTATGCGATCCTTATGACAAACCGCTACCACAAAGAGCGGACGATCCAGCACAAGACGAAAAAGGAGGCCATTGCCATTGCCCACAGCACATCGGTAAAATCCATTATCATCAGCGGATTGTGCCTGTTTGCATCGACATTCGGCGTTACCATATCTTCTAATATTGATATGATAAAAGCAATCTGTGTCCTGCTGGCCAGGGGCGCGGTCATCAGTACAGTGGTGGTTATTGTGATGCTGCCGGCGATGCTGACGGTGTTTGATAAGATTATCTGCAAGACTACATGGGACATGAGAAGGATTGATTATTAAATGAAATAAATGGTAAGAAAATATAATATAGAATCATTATCAGGAGGAAGAGCTATGAATAAGAATGTGAAAAAAATCGGAAGAAGCGCTCTTAGCGGCGTGCTCGTGCTTGGCATGGTATTTTGCAACAGCGCATTTGTGGAGGCGAAGAAAGTCAGCAAGAAAGAGTCGGTCTATGTGACGGCCGGGGCTGACGGCGCGGTCAGCCAGATCACGGTATCGGACTGGCTGAAAGATTCGGGCCTTATGAAAGGGACGATCTCAGACCAGTCGGATCTCACTGACATCACAAATGTAAAGGGAGAGGAAAAGTTTACCCAGTCCGGCGAGTCGGTGGAGTGGAACGCTTCGGAACAGGACATTTACTATCAGGGGAAATCGTCGGCAGAGCTCCCGGTGGGCGTTGCGATCACTTATTCTCTGGACGGGGAGGAGATGAGCGCGGAAGATATGGTGGGAAAGAGCGGCAAGATGGAGATGCATGTGGCCTACACAAATAAGTCAAAGCAGAAAAAGAAAGTAAATGGGAAAGAGGTCACGGTATATACGCCGTTTGTCATGGTGACTGGCATGATCCTCTCATCGGATACATTTTCCCATGTCGAGATCGACAACGGGCGCGTCATAAGTGACGGCTCAAAGGAAATCGTGGTGGGACTTGGCGTGCCGGGGCTGGCGGAGAGCCTTGATCTGGATAAGGACGCCGCGGAGAATGTTCCCAGTGATTTTACAGTGACGGCGGATGTGACAGAGTTCTCAATGGGAAATACGTTTACTTTTGCCAGCCCAAGCCTCTTAGATGAGTTGGATCTGGATGATTCGGACACGCTGGATGAGCTGGAGGATAAGCTGGATGACCTCACAGATGCGGCCTCGGAGCTGGTGGACGGATTGGATACCCTGTCGGACAATATGTCTCTTTTCCATGACAAAATGGGGGAATTGAGAAAGAAAGCGAAAAAGTATGAAAAAGACGGGGTAAAAAAAGTAACAGGCGGAATTAAGGATCTTGCAAAGAATGGGAAGAAACTGGTGTCTGGCGTCAACCAGTACACAGACGGCGCGACAAGCCTTGCGAAAGGGGCGAAGGCATATGTGGACGGCGCCGGTAAGATTGCGTCGGGAAACAGTAAGCTCTATGATGCGGTAAAGGATCTGCCCGGACAGCTGAATACTTTTGACAGTGGGCTTTCCACTTACACAGCAGCAGTGGATAAGATGGGGAGCAAGGAGAATGTGAAGAAACTGAAAGAGGGGACAAAGGCAGTATCAGACGGCATCACTGCCATTCATGAGAATCTTGAGACGCTCGAGAAATCCTATGACTACAACCAGCAAGTTATTGACGGGCTTGTTCAGCTGGAGCAGGCTTATACTGCCGCCGGCATGGATGTCTCTGACATTAAAAAACTCCGCACATCACTGGAGACTGTCACTGAGCAGCAAAAGACAGGGATCCAGCAGTTGAAAGCGGCAACTTCTGCCGCCGGCGATCTGAAGAAAGGGGCCGATGCTGTCACTTCAGGAGTGGGGACGGTCATGGACAGCCTGAGCACCCTGTCCGGCAATTCTTCTACTCTGACGGATGCCAGCTCCAAGTTAAAGGGCAGTATGCCGACACTGGTTGCCAGTGTGAAGGAATTAAAAGAGGGCGGGGAAGAGCTGACGAAAAATAACAAGAGTTTAAAGAGCGGCGCGAACCAGGTTACAAAGGCTGGCAAGACGATGAAGAGCAGCGCCAAAAAGCTCAATAAGGGAATGAAGAAACTGAATCAGGGGGGAAAGAGCCTGAACAGTGCAACGAGCCAGCTGATCCAGGGGATCGTGAAATTGGATGTGGCCAGCGGAAAATTGGAAAATGGTTCTTCCCAATTGGCCGAGGGTATGGTAGAATTTAACAATAAGGGAATCCGCAAATTAGAGAATACTTATGAGGAGGACTTTAAGACAGTGCTTGACCGCCTGGATGCTGTGCTGGCTGCCGGCAGAGATTACAAGAGTTTCAGCGGGCTCGGGAAAGCGATGGACGGCGAAGTGAAGTTCATTATTGAGACAGAATCAGTGGATGCGGACTAAACGGCGCAGAAAAGAGGGATACCATGGGAAAACTGGATGAGAAAAAGAAAAGAAAGAGGGAATCTCTTCTGAGTGCTGCATTTACGCTGTTTACATCCCAGGGGATCAATGACACTTCAATCTCAGATATTGCCAAGAGAGCCAATATGGCAAAGGGAACTTTTTATCTGTATTTCAAGGATAAATTTGACTTGCGGGATAAGCTGATCGCCTCTAAGGCGACGCAGCTGTTCCGCCAGGCCAGTGAGGATCTGATGAGACAGAAACCGGAGGCGCTGTCGCTGGAGGAGAAAGTGATCTTTATTGCAGATTCAGTGATCGATCAGTTGAATCAGGACAAAATTTTATTGCGGTTTATCTCAAAAAATTTAAGCTGGGGTGTATTCCACAGTGCTCTTCTGACGGGTACGGAGGAGAGTGGGGGATACAGTTTTTATGATGGTTATAGTGCTCTGTTGGAGAAGTCGGGGAGAACATTCAGGAATCCGGATCTCATGCTGTATATGATCGTGGAGCTGATCAGTTCCACCTGCTACAATGTCATTCTGCAGCAGGAGCCGGTCTCTCTTGATGAATTGAAACCGGAATTGTACGGGGCCATCAAGGATATGATCAGCAGACAGGAGTTCGGCAAGGATGAAGAAATTACTGCGTTTTATGAAAGAGTATAAAAAGGAGAGTGTACTGGCTCCTTTGTTTAAGCTTTTGGAGGCATTGTTTGAGCTGTTTGTGCCTCTTGTCATGGCGAGGATCATTGATGTGGGTATCATCAGAGAGGATTCTGGCACGATATTTTCCATGGGGGGAGTATTGATCCTCCTGGCGGCCGTGGGGCTGGCGGCGTCTCTGACTGCCCAGTATTTTTCAGCGAAGGCGGCTGTTGGGTTTACGACGAAATTGAAGCACGAATTGTTCGGACACATACAGAAACTGTCATTTGGCGACATCGACCGGGTGGGGACGTCTACTATGATCACCCGGATGACAAGTGACGTAAACCAGGTGCAGAGCGGGGTCAACCTCGTCCTGCGCCTGTTTCTGCGTTCGCCCTGCGTCGTTGTGGGCGCAATGATCATGGCATTTACCATTGATGTGAAGGCCGCCCTCATTTTTGCGGTGGCGATCCCTCTTCTCTGTATCGTCGTGTTTGGCGTTATGCTCATCAGCATCCCGCTCTACAAAAAGGTACAGGCAGCACTGGATGGGATCCTCGGGCGGACGAGAGAGAATCTGACCGGCGCCAGAGTCCTCAGGGCTTTTAACAAACAGGAGGAAGAGCGGGCTTGTTTTACTGAGGAAAATGATATGCTGAATAAGGTTCAGATGTCGGTGGGGCGGATTTCTGCCCTGATGAATCCGGTCACATATGTGATTATTAACGCGGCTGTTATCTATCTGATCTGGACCGGCGCCATCCAGGTCAATATGGGTGCTCTCACACAGGGCCAGGTTGTGGCGCTAATCAATTATATGTCGCAGATTCTTGTGGAACTTGTGAAGTTTGCCAATCTGATTGTCAGCATTAATAAGGCTGTGGCATGCGGGAATCGGATACAGGAGCTCTTTGAGATGGAGCCGGGTCTCGTTGAGGCGGACAGGACAAAAAGCCCCTGTGGGAAAACGGAGCAGATCGTTGTCTTTGACCACGTGGATCTCGTGTACCCGGGAGCTGGTGCAGAGGCTCTGTCGGAGATCAATTTTGTCGTGCGCCGGGGTGAGACGGTGGGCATCATCGGCGGCACCGGTTCGGGAAAGACGTCGCTTGTGCATCTGATTCCCCGCTTTTATGATATAACCGGTGGCCGCCTCTTTGTGGACGGGCTGGAGACGAATCAGTATTTCCTAAGTGAGCTGAGAAGCAAGGTGGGGATCGTCCTGCAAAAATCGGTTCTCTTTGAGGGGACGATCCGCTCAAATCTTCTCTGGGGAAAGAGCGATGCGACGGAGGAGGAGATGTGGCAGGCGCTGCGGATCGCTCAGGCGGAAGAGATTGTGCGGAAGAAGAAACGGGGCCTGGACGAGCCGGTGGAGCAGGAGGGACGCAATTTCTCCGGTGGACAGAGACAGCGCCTCACGATTGCGAGAGCTCTTGTGAGACGGCCGGAGATTCTGATTTTGGATGACAGCGCCTCGGCCCTGGACTATGCCACGGATGCGGCGCTGCGAAAGGCGATCCGGGAGGAACTGACGGACATGACATTGTTTATTGTATCCCAGCGGGCGGCGTCCGTCCGCAATGCAGACAAGATCGTAGTTCTGGATGACGGGGTGATCGCCGGCCTGGGAACCCACGACGAACTCATTGGCTCCTGTGAGGTCTACCGGGAGATCTATGAGAGCCAGTACGGAAAGGAGAGCGGATCCTAATGAATGAAAAAAAGATTTCGATTGTGATCCCTGCTTATAAAGATGAGTATCTGGGCAGGTGCATTGACAGCGTACTGGGGCAGACTTATCCGAATTTTGAGCTGGTTGTTGTGAACGATGCCTCGCCGTATCCGGTCGGCGAGGTTGTGGCGCGCTATGAGGATGCCAGGATCCGCTATTTTGAAAATGAGGAGAATATCGGTGAAGTTGAGCTGGTACGGAACTGGAACAAATGCCTGGCGTACTGTACCGGGGATTATGTGATCTGCATGGGGGACGATGATAAGCTGCTGCCGGACTGCCTGAAATATTACATGGCGCTGATACAGAAGTACCCACAGTGCAAAGTTTACCATATGCAGTCCCAGATCATTGACGAAGAGGATGAGATCATGGATATACAGTCCGCCCGCCCGGAGTTTGAGACGGTGTATTCCTTTATGTGGCATGAGGTAAAAGAATACCGGAAACAGTTTATCGGTGATTTTATGTTTGACACAGAGTATCTGAGGAGCCTCGGCGGATTTTATTATCTGCCGTGCGCCTGGCACTCAGACCGGATCAGTGTGATGAGGGCGGCGGAGAAATACGGCATTGCAAACTGCCCGGAATATGGGTTTCAGTACCGCAAGAACAGAAGCAGTATTTCCTCCGGGGGATCCCACGAAAGAAAATGCGATGCGTGGCTGATGGCGGACGAGTGGTACAGAGAATTTCTGGGGACAAGGCCGGAAGACGAAAAGGATGGGCTCTACTACGATGGGGTTGTGCGTTTCTGGCCGGATTTCCGGCAGAAGAACATTATGGAGTCCGTGCTGTCAGATATGAGGGCGAAACCTTTTCGTTTTATTTTCTGGTGGAGGAAGAGAAAGACATATCATTATTCCGGGCTGCAGCTCTTTAAATTATTCTGTCACGCGGTGATCGGGCATCTGGGACTGGGTTCCTGAGGAGGGAGTGTATGAAAAAGAGGTCTCTGGCGGTAAATGCGGTATTCAGCTCGCTGAATTCGTTTTTGTCCATTATTTTCCCGCTGATCACATTCCCCTATATTTCGAGGATTCTACAGGTGGACAATATAGGGGCAGTCAATTTCGGGAGCTCAGTGCTGAGCTATTTTATTCTGATCGCCGCGTTCGGGATCAATACTTTTGCCATCCGGAACGGCTCCGGTATACGTG
>CANRMO010000048.1 GCA_947631755.1 uncultured Lachnospiraceae bacterium
AGGATCAATCGCTTTCCCTTCGGACAGCACAACGAGACGCTCCGTGTACGCATAATTCACATCCCCGACTGTCAGGCGCCCCTCCTCAGCATCAACAGAGACCGTCGCATTTTCCTCCTCGACAATATCCGAAGAAGCTCTCATCTCTGTGATCTTACTGCCATCCGAAGTATTTGCCACATCATACACCTCACCGGGATTCACCTCCGCCATGGACATGTCGCGGCCGTTTTTTGAGTAGACAGCCGTGGCCCCGGAATAAGTATACTCCTCTTCTTCCTCTAAACTTGTATTATAAAAAGATATTTTTTTATTTCCCGCATCGACCGCCTTGACCACGCCGACAAAATCCGCGCCCTTTATATAAGTCACTGAACTGTTCGGCTCTTCCGTCGGCGACGGCTTTTTGTGCGCCGCCCCGCAGGCACTCAGGCACAGGACAGCGGCCAGCACACAAACCCACTGCGCAGCCATACATATATTTTTCATACTGACACCCGCCACTTCTCATCTAAAACAACAAACCGTATGTTCAAAGTATATCACATTTTCTTATATATGACCAGTCAAATTCGTTCCATATCCTGCAAAAATTTGTCTTTTTCAGATTCCAGCTCACGCACGCCCACAAGTTTTTTCATATTTTTGTCCGACATCCAGGATTTCTTTCCGTTCATGTACTGATTCATCAATTTCCAGTACTTGACCGGAAACGCCAGAACAGTCCTCAAAAATCTCATAGACTCCCCATCTAACGGCATAATCCCCCGGTATGCCTCCAGCACTGCTCTCCCCTTGTCTCCCTGCCACTGATTTTTCTCCATAATTTTCCGCAAAAAATACGCGAGATCCATAAGCTGCATGCCGTAGCCGGCCCGCTCAAAATTTGTAGTGGCCACACCTTTTGCCGTGAAAATAAGATTGTGGTAATTATACTCTCCATGGCAGATATCGCGGCTTCCCTCCCCGTATCTCAAAAGATAAGGGGACTGCAGCAGCTCTTCCCTGGCGATCTGTGCCTTTTTGTAAAACTGCCCGAAACAGGACATGGCATACAGCTCGAAATCATTTTTTCTCTTTTTCTTTTTCATATAGCGATATACCCGTTTCATCTCCATGCACCGTCTCTGGTAGCGCACAGGCAGTGATTCCTCCAGTGCCACAGGCTCTTTTGCCGCCCCTTTCAGATTCCGGTGGAGCATCCCCAGGTTCTCCGCAGCCAGGATCAGGTCTCCTTTCTCCCGGTAATCACAGGAATGCCCCTTGTACCAGCGGTACACGACATAATTTTCCCCGCTCTCCCACTCTGTTACGAGCTTTCCCTCAATATTGGGCAAGACGCGGTCTGTGAGGGGCATATCCCTGTCAAAAAGTTTTTCCTTTACTTCATTTTCAAAGTCAAAATGTCCCCTAATCTTCTCATATTCCCTCATCAGACACAGGCCGTCACTGGTATCCAGGATCACAGCCCCCCTGGCCCGATACCTGTTTTTAACCTGAAAACCGTATTTTTCAATGGTCAGATCCTGCTTATCCTCCACAATACCCCTCCTTCAACTGGCAAAACACGGGATACTCCCCGCTTTATTGTCTGCCTTTAATTCTATGAATTTCAGGGGAAATTATACCATTCCGCATTTTTTTCATTTTGTCCACAATATAATAATTAAAAACAGCCATAAGGAGTGCGCTATGCACAAAACAAAATTATGGCGGCATTTCGCCCGCACGATCGCGGGCCCCGCCCTTGTGCTCTCACTCATTCTCACAGCCTGTTCCCCAGTGAGGCAGGTAAAGCAGGCGGAAAACCAGGAATTTGCCCAGTTTGCTGACGAGCTCTTTACCTCCCTCGTCTCCTCGGACTCACTGACACTGAATTATACTCTGGCCTCGCCCGAAAAATATGGCATACAAAAACTGCCACAGGGATTTTCCTCTTTCTCTTATGAAGATATGTGTGCAGAAACCAGTGTCTATGAAAATCTTCTGGCATCGCTGGAACAGTACGACAAAAACTCCCTCTCCTTTGAGCAACAGATTTTGTACGACTGCCTGAGGGAAAAACTGGAACTTGATATCCAGCAGGGAAATTACACCGCTTTTACCGAATCTCTCGGGCCAACCACCGGCATCCAGGCCCAGCTCCCCGTCCTGCTGGCAGAATTTTGCATCGGGGACCGCTCCGACCTGGAACAATATTTTTCCCTGCTCGAGACAGTACCCGCCTATTTCGACAGCCTGCTGACGCTGGAAGAAAAAAAGGCGGAGCTCGGCACGCTGCCAGGCCGTGATACCCTGCAGCACATCCGCGAGCAGTGCCAGGAATTTGTCTCCACAGAAGGGGTTCTTATGATGTCCCAGTCATTTGAAAACCGTGTGCAGAGCCTGTCCTTTTTATCTGCGGAAGAAAAAAAAGAGACTCTTTCCCGCCATGAACTCTGTATCACACAAAAAGTGCTGCCGGCCTACCAGGAACTGATCCGGGGCATAGAATCCCTTATCCCCCGGGCCGGGACAGAGGGGAGCCTCTCTGCCCGTCCGGGCGGCACGGCATATTATAAACATCTTCTGAGAAGCGTCACCGGCTCCGGCCTGTCAATGGAAGAAATGGAACACATAATGGAGGATGCCCTGAAAAAATCCAGCCAGACGCTTCTCACATATGCGGCCAAAGACCCTTCGCTCTTTCGCTCCTGCCAGAACTACATCTCCCGTTTTTCCTCCGCGGAGCAGATCCTTAAGCACCTGACAGGCGCGATATCCGGCGATTTCCCGGAAATCCAGGGCGGTTCCTACGAGGTAAAATCAGTGGATGAGTCACTGGAAAATTTCCTCAGCCCCGCCTTTTATCTGACACCGCCCATCGACGCGCCGGACAATCATGTGATCTACATCAACAATGCAGACAAATTCGACCCCTCATCTCTGTTCAATACATTGGCCCATGAGGGATATCCCGGACACCTCTACCAGACCTCTTATATGTATGAGAAAAAAATGCCGCCCCTGCGCTATCTGCTAAATTACGGCGGCTACACAGAGGGGTGGGCAACTTACGCAGAGATTTTGTCTTACCGCTACACCGGAATCACAGAAGAGGAGGCAGCCATTCTCCAAAATAATACGACCGTTTCCCTCTGCCTCTACGGCCTCTGTGATATTGGCGTCCACGGTCACGGCTGGGACGAAAATAAAATAAACGACCTTATAAGCCCTTATGGAAGCTGGGGCAGCCAGGCCGCAGAGAGAATCTATGCCGCGGTCACAGACGAACCCGCCTCCTACCTCAAATACACAGTCGGCTACCTGGAAATTCTGCGCCTTAAAGAACAGATGAGGCAGCTTCTCGCAGATTCCTTTTCTGAAAAACTATTCCACACCTTTTTTCTGGATATGGGGCCCTGCTCATTTCCGACACTGTCCGACAACATGGAAAAATGGTGCCGTCAAAATGGTTGCATTTCCTAAATATTATTGCTATACTTTTTTATACAAACAAAAATCATTTGTTGCTTTTCGCCAATGGGAGGTTTCACGGTATGGCAGAATTAAAAGATTCTACTATAAAGCCAAAGAAAAAAAGACACTTTCCGATACCAGCACTGTGCCTGATCATTATTGCCACATCACTGGTCATCGCTTTTTTTATCTTCTTTATCTATATGAAACAACAGACCGATCCCGACCACATTCTGGATCGCTATATCACTACTTTTATGTCAAAGGACATCTCTGCCCTCCACGCCATGATCGGCTTTGAGGACAGTCCTTTCCTGAATGCCGAATCTTTCGGCAAAAGCATGGAAGAGTGCCACCAGTACAGCTCGATCACAAATTACGCCCTCACAAAATACCAGAATCCGGGCGACCCGGACCAGGTCGAATATGTCCTGCAGTACTGGACGGACCGCCGCCAGAACCCCTACACGCAGACACTTAAATTGCGCAGGGCAGAGAAAAAGCAATACCTGTTTTTCGATAACTGGCTCATTGATAACTCCGAATTTCTCGCCAGGGGCTGCCAGATCAAAGTACCCGCACAGGCACTGGTAACAGTCGATGGCGTAGAACTGTCAAAAGACCAGATCCGCGAAAATGAGGGCAGCCTGTGTCTCTATGAAATCGGGGACCTCTACACCGGAAAACATCAGATCTGTGTCACAATAGACGGATTTAAACCCTATTCCACAGAGACCACACTGCAAAATGCCGATTACAGCGCAGCTCCCCTCTACAACATCACTATGAGCCTGTTTTCTCTGACAAAAGATACAAAAAAACAACTGGAGAATACCGCAAAAAATCTTCTGAAAGACCTCTATTCCCTTGCCCTGGACGAAAAGGGATTTGAGGACCTGGCCCAAAAACACACATTTGAGGACAGCCAGAAGTCCGCCCTGGAGCAAGCTTACAACACACTTGTCGCCAACAACATAAACAGCGGCAGCCATCTCACTGACATCAACTTCAGAGAATTTGAGAGCAGTTCCACCGGCGCCTATGCAGAGGATCACTGCTATGCTGTCAATGTGACCACAAATGTGGACTACACCGTGTCCAGCAGCATAATAAAGAACACTCCCTCATCCGGCGGCACTTCGCCGGAACCAGTGACACAGTCCCGCACAACAAACAGCAGCTCCCTTTTTACTACGACTTTCCACTATAACGCCGGAGCCTGGTCTGTTTACTCAAGCACAATGTTTGACACCAGCGTTTATTATATTAAATATTGATTTTAAAAAACTCTCCTTGACGATTTTTTTTATATATAGTATGATAAATAGTGATGTATTTGTGTTTGACTTAGGAGGATTATTATGGGAAAAATACTTTTTACATCTGAGTCTGTTACAGAGGGCCATCCTGATAAAATTTGTGATCAGATTTCGGATGGAGTTTTAGATGCTATGTTAGCGCAGGATCCGATGAGCCGTGTCGCCTGCGAGACAGCGATTACGACAGGTCTTGTCCTGGTCATGGGAGAGATTACTTCCAATGCCCAGGTTGATATTCAAAAAATTGTCCGGGACACGATTTGTGATATCGGATATGATTCTACAGAAAAAGGATTTGACGGAAATTTATGTGGTGTCACGATTGCACTTGACAAGCAGTCTTCAGATATCGCTATGGGAGTTGACAAGGCACTGGAATCCAAGCTCACGGATTCACAGATTGACGCGATCGGCGCCGGCGACCAGGGCATGATGTTTGGATATGCCACCAATGAGACGGAGGAATACATGCCGTATCCGATTCACCTGGCACACAGATTGTCGCGCCAGTTATCGAAAGTCCGCAAGGACGGAACGCTGCCATATCTCCGCCCGGATGGAAAATCCCAGGTCACTGTCGAGTACGACGCAGAGGGAAAGCCCCTCCGGCTTGATGCCGTTGTTGTCTCATCCCAGCACAGCGAAGATGTTACCTGGGAACAGATCCAGGCAGATATACGCAAACATGTTATAGATGTCGTACTGCCGGAAAACATGATTGATGCAGACACAAAGATTTATATCAACCCCACCGGACGGTTTGTGATCGGCGGACCTAATGGTGACAGCGGCGTGACTGGCCGCAAGATCATTGTTGATACATACGGTGGCTGGGCCCGTCACGGCGGCGGAGCTTTTTCTGGAAAAGACCCCACAAAGGTTGACCGCTCAGCGGCTTATGCGGCCCGCTATGTAGCGAAGAATATAGTTGCTTCTGGTCTCTGCGACAAAGCGGAAATCCAGCTTTCCTACGCTATCGGTGTCGCCGCACCAACTTCCGTGCGGATCGATACTTTTGGAACCGGAAAACTGCCGGATGAAAAACTGGTAGATATCATCACTGAAAACTTTGATCTGCGCCCCGCAGGGATCATCCAGATGCTGGATCTGCGCCAGCCGATCTATAAGCAGACCGCTTCCTATGGACATTTTGGCCGCAATGACCTGGATTTTCCGTGGGAGAGGCTGGACAAGGCAGAAGCATTGAAAAAATATTTACCGTAAACAATTCAAGTAAATCCGTGTCAGTGCACCAGTGGATGGCAGACACGCCTGCACTTGCACAGACACTTTTGCTCTCGTAGTTAAATGGATATAACAGCCCCCTCCTAAGGGGCAGTTGTGGGTTCGATTCCCGCCGGGAGTATTAAAAAACCGTTGGTGCACAGATTGCCACCAACGGTTTTTCTCTTGAAGCCACCTTCATCGGACGTCATCCGGCATCCTGCCTTGCAAAGCCGGGATTTCACTCGTAAAGCCTTTTATTTTTTGATTTTTACTGTTTTCGGCATTCCTTTTCCTTTCAGCAGCTTTACATACTTTTTATATCTTGCTGTCGGTACATAGATTACAGCTTTTTTGTTTACATTCCGAAATGCATTTTTTCCTACTTTGCCAAGCTTACTGCTCTGGATCCTGATCTTTGTGAGCTTGCTGCAATTTTTGAATGCATTTGCCTGTATCTGCCTCAGTCCGCTTCCTTTGACCGTCACTTTTTTTAATTTCCTGCACCCTTCAAAAGCACTCTTTCCGATTACACGGACATTTTTGCCGACTGTGACGCTCTCTGCCTTCACACAATTTCTGAATGCGTTTTTGGCTACGGAAGTTACCATGTATTTCTGACCGCCAATCTTCACCTGATTGCATATCGTAATCTTCGACTGTTTCTTATTTTTGATGCCTGCAACGCGAACCGTCCTGTTCTTCTTGCTGACAATCTCATAGTAATAATTGCCAGCTTTGATGATTGTATCATTCTTTTCCGGTGCAGCCGCCACTCCGGTCACGCGAGTCTCAGATGCATCCTGTACATTCTTAGCCGTATCTTTCGCAGTTACCGTCACATTACACGTCGCTGTCTTTCCTCCTGCGGCGGCTGTAATCACTGCACTGCCTGCCCCTACTGCTGTCACCTTACCATTTTGGTCTACAGTTGCCACATTTGCATTGCTGCTGCTCCAGTTTACAGCCGCATTTGCAGCATTTTCCGGAAGGATCGAAACTGTTAGTTTGACAGGTGCATCCCCGGCTTTCATAGATATTTTCGTCTGGCTCAGCCTGATTTCACTGACCTCTGCAACACTTTCTCCCGTAACCTCCACCTTACACATGGCGGCACCGTTTGCATTCGTCACTGTAATATAGCTCACCCCGGCGGATACCGCTGTTACAGTTCCATTTTCATCTACCGTTGCCACTTCTTCATGAGAGCTTGTCCATTTATTCTCTGCACTTCCTTCCGTGAGCTTCAACGTACTCGTTGTTCCCTTCTGCATCTTCAGATCTGCCACATTCAACTTCACATGCGAGATATTTTCCATCTCTGCGGTGATCGTCTTGCCAGGCTCCATCTGTGCTGCATGGAAATTGTCCTCGCCTGCCGCTTTTGTGAGAACTGCCTGTCCATTCTGGTTTGCCAGGCCAACAGTAAAGCTAACTGGATTCTGTGCCGCAAATCCATCTGTTTTTTCTTTTTCCAGTACATTTGCCGCACAGAAATTTACCTGTAGCGAATTGTTTTCTTCTGTCAACTCATCCCAGCTATATGTAACTGTATAGCTGCCATCTTCCTGCGCAGTAACTTCCTGCTCAGCGCCGTTCCAAATTACCTGCTCCAGCACATAGCCATCCTTCGGAGTAATGGTGTAGGTACAGGACTCTCCTTCTTTCAGTTCGATAACCTCCGGGAACAATCTTTCTTCTCTCTCTGACGGATTCTTTGTAACAGAAATATCTGCCATCTCTGCATTCGCAACAGCAGAAATCATCTTTCCATCTGCCTGATGATGGGCTTTATCCACTGCAACCACTGCAAATGGGCTAAAGCTATCTGCGATAACCCAGATTCCTGTGTCCGTAGCATTGCAGATCAGTTTCTCCGGCACATAATTTCCATTCTCATCCTTGCGGAAATGATATGCTTCAAAAGTAACACCCGCCAGCTTTCTTGAATCAAATCCTTCCGGATAAGGAAGCGCCATACAGATTTTTGTCTTTCCTTCATTTAATTTGCTGTTCAGCATGGTGCGCATGGACAGGCAGCCCATAGACAGATCCAGGCTAAATACTGCGGTATTCGCTGCGGCCTGCACACCAGCGCCATCAAGCGCATCCTCTATCTTCTGCTGCTCGCCATCCGACGGTTTGGAGGCAATCAATGTAAGGTTCAGATCATAATTATTCGTTCCGGCAAGCCCGTTCCCCAGCGGATCCGTGAAGAGATCCGGCGAATATTTCGTATTCGACAGGCGCGGATACATGCTCATCAGCATTTCGCTCGGCGCAGGCATATAAGGACATGGATACTTATTCACATTGTTACTCTTCCATGTGATACTTCCAGTTCGCGGCTTACTGTCGTTTGCCAGGCTTACCAGGCCATCCAGTTCGAAGGTGTACTTCGTCCCGGAATAGTTGTAGCTGGTATCCGGATAGAAATCAAATTCCACCTCACAGCAGTCGGATACATTACCATTAAACCCTGTCCGCGTCGTATTTTTCCAGGTAAGATTTTCCACCCGGTAAGTCGGACCGGAAAGGGAGGTTGATACCTTCATGGATGCCTTATTGCAGCCTTCCGCCAGCTTCAGAGACATATCGTATACATATTTTATATGTGTACTGCTCTCTGTTATATAAGAAAATGTATCTGGTTTACGCTCAATAATGGATGGCCTGAGTGTGCGGATATCCTGATAGCGGTCTCTGAAATAGATGACTTCCGATGTGTCCAGAATAGTCGCATCCTCTGGAAGACGGTTAAGGCTGGCAAGCTCGTTACCTGGTGCCTTATCCGCTATTGCAAACTGATATCCCACCTGAGTAATCGTTTTTTCCCCTTGCTCATGTGCAACACAAAAAGCTTTTGTTGTTAATCCAGCAGCATCCCCTGAATGTTCAAAGAGATTCTTCGCACTGCTCCATTCATCACCATACCCCGTATATTTTATACCATTATTATCTTCATATCTAATCTTATAGTATAAATAATGTCCTTCTCCATCTATATTTTTACCGGAAAGCTGTTCTCCATCTGCCAAAGTATAGGTTGGCCTCATAACTGTATAAGATGTCCATGTTCCACCATTGTACGCATCATAATAGGAGACATCTATTTTCAGGCTTTCGCCATTTTCATCTCCTTCGCCAACATTCCCTTCGCTGATAACAGGATACTGAAAACTCCTTCCTCCCTGCGAAAACTGTCCGCTCTCCACGTGGCGGGCGCTAAATTCTCCTGCACCTTTCAGAAGGCAGTCCCCCCGGACGGCTTCTCCCGGCTTCTGGGTGATCGGGTCATCATAGGTCACATCCATCGCATACCATTTTCCGTCATTCATACACACATAGTTCCACATGTGAGCCTCTACATCTGGCGAGATAAGCGACTCTCCGTTCTGAGCCGCCTCCGGCAGACCTGTACCGCCCACCAGCACACAGGGGATATCCATCTTATCCATGACCGCTTTGAAAGCTCTGGCATATCCCTCACACCATGCCTTGCCATAAACCAGTCCTCCGGCAGCCGTGTCTCCCGGAATCTTTGTCGTTCCCCGGTACACGTATTCTATCTGAGTGATTAGGATATCATGAACATATCCAATCTGTTCTTCCCTCGTCTTATACTTTTTTGCGGCATCTGCTATTTCAGTGATCTTCGCATTCATCTTGTCAATATCCGTTCTGACCTTCGCCTCGTCCCGGTATTCTGCACTTTCCAGATAAAGATTCTTATAAGCGCCGTTTCCGACATGCACAGACCACTTACCATTTTTCTGCCCCACACGCACGGACAGCTTTGTCCAGTCTACATAAAACAGATCATTTCTGTCAAGCATAAAAGCATTTGACGCATTCTGAAACATCTGAAGCAGAGAAGCATCTCCATCTCTGTAGGCATTCAGCAGTTCTTCCTGAAGCATTCCCTCCTCATTTCCCACCGGGATTTCATAAGAAACTGTGCCTTCCACAAATGCCCCACTGTTATACATCGTTTTAAGCGCTGCATAAAAAACCTTCTCAGCCTCTTCCGTCAACTGTTCACCAAAATAGTCTGTACTATAAATCTGTGCATCCCATACTGCTTTTGTTAGTTTTTTTGTACTCTCTCCCATCTTTCCTGACGCACCCTCCGCTGCTGCCAGAGACTTTCCCGCCGGCAGGCTGCCTGCCACCAGTAAGACTGCCAATAGGGAAGCCAAGAATCTTTTCGCTTCTCTCATAGGTTTCTGAACTCCTCTCTTTTTATTATTTCCATTTCTCAAATCGTCTGCAGGAGCAGTTATTTGCTTTACCAAAATCATTCCTGACTATTCTACGGCTGTCAGACCACAAAACTTCTTTCTCTTCCTCCTTTCTATGTCAGGTATGATTTCCCATGCTCATTTTAGCATATAAACCACATTCTACCAACCCCACTGATGCAAAATTATCCAGCTCAAAGGATATCTACTTGTAGGAAATTTTATGATATATGTGATAAAATTTTTTATGGGTGCTGCTGTAGCAACAGGAAGGATCGCAAGTATTGTTGGATATTATTGGTGTCGTTACCACCATAATTCGTACAATGGTTTCATTGGTGCGGCTGGTATATGACATCACTAAAGATAGAAAACAAAAAAGCAACCGCCCAGCCAAGGATTAGGTTGCTTTTTTAAGTTAACTGTTAATCAAGGCAAAACCGTCTGCTACGGCAGCATCTTTCTTACAATGATATTACAAAATTTACTTGAATTTATCAAATCCTTTTTAACAGTTCTCTTATCCTCTGTTCTTATTTTCCATTTCCAGTTGGCTGCTTTCGCCGGGCAAACAAAATGAGAAAGAACCGGCATTTGCCGATCCTTCCTCATTCAAAATTCATTTCAATAATGAATTATTTTACTTTCACTGTCTTATTCAGTGTCTTATAATTTTTCTTTGTTACTTTAATTTTAACTTTTGTACCCTTTTTCAGTTTAGCGCATTTGAAAGTAAATTTCTTACCTTTTACTTTTGCTTTTTTGTACTTCTTCTTACCAACTTTAACTTTTACAGTGGCTTTCTTAACGGATAATTTACCAGTAATCTTCTTGCTGTTTTTCTTTGCTTTTACAGCAGAAAGTTTCATAGTTCCTTTTACGGTAAGAGATTTTGTTGCTGTTATATAATCTGTTGCAGATGCCTTAACAGTAATCTTTGTACCCAGTTTCAATTTGCTGGTCTTTAAGGTGAATTTCTTACCATTCATAGTAGCTGTCTTATAATCCGCCTTACCAACTTTAATCTGCACAGTAGCATTTGGAGCGTTTACAGAACCGGTAACTTTCTTAGCACCAGCTTTTGCACTGATGCTGTTGATCATCATCGTCTTCTTTGTTCCACCTGCACCACCATTTGTCGCACCAGTCCCACCAGTCGAAGTCGGAGGCGCTGCGTCTGTTCTTACCAGAGCCTTAATGTCCGTATCAGACAATGCGCTGTCGTAGATTGCTACATCATCCATAGAACCCGCAAGGTCCACATCACTTTTCCAGTAAGATGCTCCTAAATAGTTATTGCTGGCTTTTTTCATACCAGTAATAATATCACTATAATCACCGTCTGCTGTCTGCATTACATTACCATTCATGTAAGTAGTCATCTTCGTAGGAGAAACAGTAACTGCTACTGTGTACCACTTATTCTGATTTGCCGTATTGCTAAAGAAATCCCATGGGTAATCTGCAACATTTGTGGCACCATAGAATCCGCTTCCGGCGTGGAAATCAGCAGATGTACCACACTTAGAAGAGAATCCCTGTGAAAATGTCCAGCGCCATGATGCAGTTGCCGCATCAGTGGCAGGTGCACCATCACCAAAGATAACAATTGCTGACCAGTCAGTTTTATATGCCGCAACATTTACGTCTGCTACAAAAGTAATTCCCTTGCTGAAATCTTTTGTTGTCATACTTGGCAGTTTTGCATAATACTCACCAGCCTTATCTGCGGATGGAGCCAACTGAAGAACACCGTCTTTCACTGCCGCTTTCTCACTCAGAGTCAAGCCGGCAGCTTTAACACTGTCAGCACTGTCAAATGTGTACTTATACAACGGTTTTGTTGTAATCTTAGAAAACTTATCTTCCTTTGTGTCAGTGGATGCTGCAACATAAGAGAATCCACTATTTGCCGTCTGAATATTACGGCCTTTTGTTACTGCCAATGCAACCGTGTAATCGCCTGCTTTTGAAACTTTTACTGTTCCCGGTGCTGTCAGAGTAGTAACTACGTTTCCATCCGGTCCGGTTACAACTGCACTGGCTTCTGCACCCTCAGCAACTGCCCAGTTAAGATCGTAAGCTGCTGTTCCTTCTTTTACAGAAAGATCTGTCGTAATCAAGCTGTTGTCAACTGCATAAATTTTATCCTGATACTTAGCCAATGTAATGCTGGCAGATTTTGTCTGATCAAAATAAATCTTTTCATCCGGATTTTTCTTTGCAATAAGATCAAACTTATAAGTACCCGCCTCCGTAACCGGATATGCATAAACAGCGGAACCAGTTACATCAAGACCTGTGATTGCACTTCCCGATACTGATGCGCCATTAACAGCCACAGACAAGTCATCCAACGCAAGTTTCTTATCGTAACTTACGTTTACTTTGTCTTCTGTATCATCCAAAGCTGCTGATACATCGCCAAGCAAAGCATCTGCGACACCTGCGATTGCTTCACAAGTATAAGATTTAATTGTAAATGCACTGCCATCCGAACCAAAATACATTCTTACAGCTTCTGGTGCATCTGCATAAGTAGCATCATAAACTATACTGTACTTTTTAGAGTCTTTTTCAATAATCTCAGTCACTTTGAAATTATCGCCCACTCTCTTAACAGTAACTTCCATATCGGAATCGGCTATTATTTCACGCCAGTTCTGCCATACAGCAAAATCGACGCTCCCATCTGCGTTAGTTATGTCAGTTTTGCCACCCGCGCCAACAGCCTCAATACCTGCTTCCGCATCCGCTGTAAACCAATCCTTTGTCAGAGTAACATTAGGATTATTATTTGCCCACTGGTCAGCACGAACCCAGATAGGACTTGTTACATCCGGAGCTCCTTCTCTGTCGGCATCTGGGATTATTGCAAGATACTCGTTGTTCCAGTTGGCATTACCTGTCTGATCCATGTGCAGTTTAAAAACTGCCTCAAAATTGCCTGTTGCTTTGTAATAATTACTAAAGTTCACATTAAAGCCACCTGAGGACACCACATCTTCTTCTGTTGTATTTCCTGTAACAACGGTCGGGTCTGTAGCTGCTTTAGCAGTAGAGCCAGCAACAACCGGTGTACCGAACACCATGGCAGCAGCCAACAGCATAGCCAGGCCCTTTTTGAAACTCTT